>NZ_JAGPXZ010000008.1:0-28523 GCF_018070305.1 Micromonospora sp. M51
TGCTGGTGGTGAAGACGGCCACGGCGGCTGCCAACCCGGCGCTGCGCCAGATCCGATTCGACCTGGGCGGCGACGCGCGGGCGGTCCGGTTGCCGGACGGGTCGTTGCGGGCCGACGTCGGTGCCACGGCTTTCGCCACGGCCACGCCGGCGACGATGTGGAACTCCGCGGGTCAGACGACGATCGCCGGCCGGGCCGGTGTGGCGTCGGCGCCCGCTGAGCGCTCCTCGGTCGACGGACCGGCGGCGACCGCGCGGACCGTACGGGTGGAAACCGCTGTCGACGCCACCGGTGACCTGCTTCTGACCCCGGACCCGGCCATGCTCGACGCAGACGCGGGCGACTTCCCGGTCTTCATCGACCCGGCCTGGTCGGTGAAGCAGAACCGCTGGGCGTACGCCACCAACAACGGCTGCTCCAACTCGGACGTCAGCGTGGCCCGGGTCGGCCTGAGTCCGGAGGGGCCCTGCCAGGGGCAGCTCTACCGGTCGTTTTTCCAGTTCCCCCTCACCGCCATGAAGGGAAAGCACATCGAGAGCGCCTACGTGCAGATGAAGCTGGACCACTCCTGGTCGTGTGACGACAGCTGGGCCTACATGTACCACGTGCCGGCGATCGACCACGCCATGCAGGCGACCTGGTCGAAGATGAAGCTCAACGCAATCATGGACGGTGCGCCGGGGCATGCGAACGAGGCGGGTGGCTGCGGTGTCATCCAACCCGACATGATCATGAACTTCCAGTCCGGCGTGGTGACCTCGAAGGTCCAGGCCGTCGCCAGCGCGGGCGGCACCGCGATCACTGTCGGCTTCGCCGCCCGGGACAGCGACGGTGACGGCGAGTCCGCCGAGGGTCGGTGGAAGAAGTTCTTCCCGAACGACGCCAAGTTGATCGTCGACTACGACTCCATCCCGGGCAAGCCGAACGGACTCCAGGTCGCCGGTGTCGCCTGCCTACCCGACGGCGTACTGCCGATAGGCACCCTGGCCCCGAAGTTTTCCGCCGTCTACCCGGACGCCGACACCACCCAGAGCCTGACCGGCACCTACGAGTGGATCGAGGTGCCTGCCGCCGGCATCGGCACCGTCACCGACGCATACCCGACCCGGCTGACCCGGCCACCGACCGCGTCCGCACCCGCGAACGGCCGGGCCACCACCGCCGCCGTGGCTGTCGTCACCGGCAAGACGTACGCGTACCGGGTGACGGCCGTCGACCCGGCGCCGTACTCGCGGTGGAGCGGCTGGTCGCCGTGGTGCCAGTTCACCGCCGACACCACAGTTCCCCCGGTCACGGCCACGCTCCAGGGATCGCCGGGCGGGCCGGGGGAACCGGTCACCTTCCGGATCGAGTCGACCGCCACCGACGCCATGTCGTTCAAGTACGGCTGGACCGGCCCGACCACGGCGGTGACCGCCACCGGCACCCCGAAGAGCGCCACCGTGACCCTGCGGCCCCCGAAGTACGGCCAGAACACGCTGTACGTCTCGGCCGTCGATGCCACCCGCAACGAGGGGTACGGCAGCGTCGAGTTCGTCGTCGACCGTCCCGCCCCGGCGATCGCCCGCTGGGGGCTGGAGACCTACCCGGGCGTCACGCAGGGTCAGGCGCTCGCCGACCAGCAGGGCGCGGTCGCCGGTGACACCCCGCTGGCCCCGACGAACGTCAGCTGGGCCGCCGACGCCCGGCTGTTCGGCGGCGGCAGCGCCGCGTTCAACGGCACCACCTCGCAGGCCGCCACCGCAGTTCCCGTGCTCGACACCACCAACTCGTTCAGCGTGGCCGCCTGGGTCAGGCCGGGAGTCCTGCCGACCACCGACATGAAGGTGCTCACCCAGGACGCCACCGACGCCGCTCGGTTCGAGTTCGGCGTACGCCGGCAGGGCACCCCGCAGGTCCCGTACTGGTCGTTCGTCATGAAGGACACCTCGGCGCAGACCAGTGCGAGCCGGGTGGCGATCGCCCCGGCCCCGATCACCGCGGCCGAGGCGGCACGCTGGACCCACCTGGCCGGTGTCTACGACAGGACCGCCGGCAAGCTGCGCCTCTACGTCAACGGCGTCCGGGTGGCCGAGACCGACTACGTCGCGGCGCCCTGGCCCACCAGCGGTAAGTTCGTGGTCGGTCGAGGCTTTTCCGCGGGTGTCCCGGCGAACTGGTGGACCGGAAACATCGCCGACGTGCAGGTGTTCAACCGGGTGCTGGTCGACCACGACTTCACCGGCCAACTCGCCACCGACGAATACTCCGGTGGCTTCGACGAACCCGGCATCCTCACCCCGATCGAGGTCGGACGCTGGGACATGAACGCCGCCCGGCCCTGTTACCAGGTCGGCATCCCGTCCACCTGCGAGGCGCCGGACGGGGCGACGTGGGGCCGGCGGTTGAGTCTGACCCAGGGGGCGACTGTCGATGCCGGCTACCGCGACAGCGGCCTGATGCTCGACAAGCGCCACTTCGCGGAGGACCCGGCCGACCCATATTTCGGTCTGTCCACGTTGGAGCACGGCTGGTCGCAGCGCAACCTGGCCGCCGAGGGCAGCCCGCCGCAGTGGCAGGACACCCCGGTGCTGCGTACCGACGACTCGTTCACCGTTTCGGTCTGGGTACGCCCGGACCAGTTCGAGCCCCGCACCTTCACCGCGGCCGGGCAGCGGGGCACCAAGGAGTCGGCCTTCTACCTCTCCCTGCGGGAGTACCGCCTTGCCAGCGGCGCGAGCGAGCACCGCTGGCGGTTCACCGTGGGCGGTGCGGACGACGACGTCACGCCGGTGCGCGTCCATGCCGAGGGAAACCGGCTGCTCACCGAGGACGACATCGGCACCTGGACGCACCTGGTCGGCGTCTACGACGCCCAGGCCGCTGAGATCCGGCTGTACGTCAACGGCGTCCTGGAGAACTCCAAGCCTTGCACCGGGGTGTTCCGCGCGACGGGGCCGCTGACGGTGGGGGCGGCGTTGTTCACCGGCCCCGGTGAGCAGCCCCGCCTCGTCGACTACTTCCAGGGCGGCCTGGACGACCTGCTGGTCTACCAGGGCGCCCTGACCGACACCGCGGTCTCCGAACTGCACAAGTCCCAGGCTTTGGCAGAGCTCCAGTCCTGAGCGCTGGTCAACCGCCGAGCCGTTGACCGGCTCCGGTCCCACACACCCAACCTCGTCGACCCCCTTATTCCGGAGGATCCAATGAACGGTCCGCGTCAACGAGGCTCGGGCGCCAAGCCGCCGGGTCGACCTCGACAGGTGCTCGCCGCCATCGTCACCGCGGTGGTCGTGGGGTCGATGCTGGTGGCATCGCCGGCGGCGGCGGGCGCGCCCGCCGCCCCGGAGCGCCTGCGGTCGCAAGCCGACCCGGTGGACAAGCACGGCGGGGAGGTACGCGGGATCGCCTGGCCCACGCCGGCCCCGGCGGGCAAGCCCGCCCCGGCGCCGGTGTGGCCCAAGGCGGGCCGGGCAGCGGCCTCGCTCGGGACCGGCCGCGCGGACACGTCGGGCACACCAGGCGTACGGGTCGGTCAGCTTCCGGTCTGGGTGAACCGGGCCGGTGGCTCCACGAGTGGAAACCCGACCGACGTCACTGTCGAGATCGTCGGTCGCGACACCGTCGCATCATCGTGGCGGGACGGCGTGGTCCTGCGGGTGAGCGGTGCGCAATGGACGGCCGGACCGGCGAAGGCCACCCTGTCCGTCGACTACAACGGATTCCGCCACGCGTACGGGGGCGGCTGGGCTGACCGTCTGCGGCTGTGGCAGCTACCGCCCTGTGCCCTGACCACACCGGAGACTGCGGGCTGCCAGGCCAGTCCACTCCCTTCCCGCAACGACACCGTGACCGGTCGCGTGTCGGCCGACGTGTCCACGACCGGCGGTAGCGTGGTCGCGCTCGCGGCCGACGCCAAGGGGTCGGCGGGCGACTTCACGGCCACCTCGCTGTCAGCGTCGGCCACCTGGACCGGCGGCGGCTCCACCGGCGGGTTCTCCTGGGCGTACCCGATGCGGACCCCGCCGGGGCTGAATGGGCCCAGCCCGACGGTCTCGTTGGCCTATTCGTCGGCGAGCGTCGACGGGCGGTCGGCCGCCACGAACAACCAGCCGTCGTTCGTCGGTGAGGGCTTCGACTACTGGCCCGGCTACATCGAGCGCAGCTATGTGTCGTGCAGCGACGACAAGACCTCCGGCGCCAACAACGAGAAGAAGACCGGAGATCTCTGCTGGCGCTCCGACAACGCCACCATGACCCTGAACGGCACCGGTACGGAACTGGTGTTCCAGAACGGCAAGGGCTGGCATTCGCGCAGCGAGCAGGGCGCGAAGATCGAGAAGCTGACGAACGCCACGAACGGCGACAACAACGGCGAGCACTGGCGGGTCACCACCACCGACGGAGTCCAGTACTACTTCGGGTTGAACAGCCTGCCCGGCCAGAGCAGCGGCACCAACTCGACCTGGACCGCACCCGTGTTCGGCAACCACGACGACGAGCCCTGCCACGCCAGCCAATTCCTCGACTCGGACTGCACCCAGGCGTGGCGATGGAACCTCGACTACGTCGTCGACCCGCGCGGCAACACGATGTCGTACTGGTACGACAGGGAAAACAACAAGTACGCGCAGAACCTGACTGCGGCGTCCGACGTCTCCTACGTCCGGGGCGGGATGATCCGCCGGATCGACTACGGCACCTGGGACCGCGGCGCCAGCGACCGGTCGACCACCCCGATCGCCCAGGTCCTGTTCACCCCGGACGACAGGTGTGTCACGTCGAACTGCGGCACCCACAACGCGACGAACTGGCCGGACGTGCCATGGGACCAGGAGTGCACAGGGTCGGAGTGCGGCGACAACTTCTCCCCGACCTTCTGGACCACGAAGCGACTCGCGAAGGTCACGACCCGGGTCTGGGACACGACGAAGGCGACCCCGGCCTGGCAGGACGTCGACTCCTGGACCCTCACCCACACGTTCCCGTCACCCGGTGACGGCACCAACGCGGGGTTGTGGCTCTCCTCCATCGCGCACACCGGTCACGTCGGCACGGCCGTCACCCTGCCGCCGATCACGTTCGAGCCGACCGCGATGCCGAACCGGGTCCTCACCGACTCGAACACGACGAACAACTGGCAGCGGATCGGCAACATCGTCGCCGAGACGGGTGCCAAGATCCAGGTCACCTACAGCCTGCCGGAATGCCACAAGGACAACGTTCCGAGCGACGCACACACCAACACCAAGCTTTGCTATCCGGTCATCGGACCCGACCCCAACGGTGCCGAGGGCGCGCTGCTGACTGAGTGGTGGCACAAGTACGTGGTACGCCAGGTGTCCGAGTCGGACGTGCAGCTCGCCGGTGGACACCAGGCGCCGCCGAAGTTCACCACCTACGCGTACGGCGGCAAGCCGGCCTGGCACTACTCGGACGACGACGGTCTGATCAAGCCGAAACACAAGACCTGGAACCAGTTCCGGGGCTATTCAGAGGTCACCACCCGAGTCGGCGACACCGACGGCCGGAAGACCCTGACCGTCACCAAGTATCTGCGCGGGATGCACGGTGACCGCTCCAGTCCCACCGGTGGCACCAGACAGGTCACCGTCGGTGCCTCGCTGGGCAACGAGACCGTTCACGACGAGGACTGGTTCGCCGGCTCGGTGCGTGAGGAGACCGTCTACAACGGCGACCTCGACAAGCCGGTCAGCAGAACCGTGAACGTACCCTGGCAGTCCCCGCCGACCGCCAGTCGCACGATCAACAATGACCTGGTCACAGCCCGCTTCACCAACACCAGGCTGACCTATTCCGCGACCGCGCTCGGCGTGGACGGTGCGGCCGGCTGGCGGGTCACCCGCTCCACGTCGGCGTTCGACGACACCTACGGCACGCTGAACTGGACCCAGGACGACGGCGACGTCGACGTGGTCGGTGACGAGCAGTGTGTCACCCAGACCTACAACCGCAACCTGGGCAGAAACCAGACCGGGTTGTTGAAGCGGGTCACCACGAACGCCCTGCCCTGTGGGACGGCACCGGTCAGCGCCGACGACGTCGTGGCCGATGCCCGTTACAGCTATGACGGTGCGGCCAGCGCGGACACCGCACCGACCTACGGCTCCATCTCCCGGACCGAACAACTGCGGGACTGGACGGCCACGGCCGGCACGGTATTCCAGACGGAGGGCCAGGCTACCCACGACGCCTTCGGCCGGGCGGTCACCACGACCGACGCACGGTCGGTGACCACCGCGACCGCGTACACACCGGCCGTGGGCGGGCCGGTGACCAGGGTCAGCAAGACCATCAAGAGCGGATTCAACTGGACGAGCCACGAGGAGGTGTCGCCGTACTGGGGGACGGCCTGGAAGACCACCGACGTGAACTCGCGAGTGGCCGAGGTGACCCTTGACGGCCTGGGACGGACGACCCAGGTCTGGAAGGTGGGCTGGTCGAAGGCGGACAACCCGCAGAAGCCGTCCGCCCGCTACGTGTACACCTATTCACCGACCCGGTCCGACTACTCGTCGGTCAAGACCGAGACCCTGAATTCGGCCGGCAACTACCAGACGACGTACCAGATCTACGACGCGATGCTGCGGCCCCGGCAGACCCAGTCCTCCGGGATCGGCGGCGGTCGTCTCGTCACCGACACCATCTACGACCGCTGGGGGCGGACCGCCGCCGCGTACGGGGCGCATGCCGAGCCGGGCACGGCCTCGGGGACGCTGTGGTGGGAGCCCGAATGGTCGGTACCGGCGGTCGCCCGCACCGAGTACGACGACGCCAACCGCCCGATCGCGGAGATCTCGCTCGCCGGGGACGGTGTGACGAACCTGGTGGAGAAGTGGCGGACCAGCACGTCGTACCGGGGTGACAGCATCGCCCGCACCCCGGCCCCCGGTGAGGTCCCCACCACCAAATTCCTCGACCTCAAGGGACGCGATGTCGAGGTACGCCAGCACACCACTGCGGCGGGTGTCTCCGGCGCGTACGACGCGGTCAGGTACACGTACAACCGGAAGAACCAGCTCACGAAGATCACCGACCCGGCCGGCAACGAGTGGACCTACAAGTACGACATCAGGGGTCGACAGATCGAGTCCCGCGACCCGGACAAGGGCACCAGCCTCTCCACCTACACCCTCTACGGCGACCTGGAGAAGAGCGTCGACGCCCGTGGGGAGGTGCTCGTCTACACCTACGACGCGATGGGCCGCCGGACCGGCCAGTACGACGATGAGGTCTCACCGGGCAAGCTGCGGGCCGAGTGGAAGTACGACCAGCTCTTCACCGGCGTCACCGTACGCGGACAACTGACCCAGTCGACCCGGTACGAGCCGGCCGGCTCGACGAATGCGTACACCTGGCGGACGATCAATTTCAACACCCGTTACCAGGTGACCGGAGACCAGTACGTCATCCCGGGCACGGTGACCGGACTGGGACAGGAGTGGACCTACTCGTACGGGTTCGCCCCCACCGACGGGACGCAAGTCTCGATCACCTACCCCGCAGCCGGGGGCCTCGCCCAGGAGACGGTGAGCACCGGCTACGACGGCACGACTGGACTGCCGCAGACGCTGACCACGAACCTGCCGACGGTCGGTTCGTACGTCGTCGGGCAGCAGTACACCGTGTACGGCGAGCCCACCGTCCTGACCCGGAAAACCGCCGGTGGGACGTACGTCGAGGACAACAACGTCTACGAGACGGACACCCGCCGGATCCGACAGACGACGATCAAGCCGGAGACCTCGCCCGGCACCATCTCCGACCGCACCTACTCCTACGACGCCGCCGGCAATATCCTGCAGTTGGTCGACAAGCCGGGGGCCGGCCAGGCCGAGAGCCAGTGTTTCCGGTACGACGGGCTGCGCCGCCTGACCTCGGCCTGGACACCCCGAGCCGGCGTGGAGTGCGCCACCGATCCCTCGGTGGGGAACCTGGGCGGACCCGCCCCCTACTGGACCGACTGGACGTTCGACCGGATCGGCAACCGGCTGACCCAGACCAGCCACGGCTCGACGGGCGACACCACGAACACGTACACGGTGCCCACCAGCGGCGCGAACTCCGTACGGCCGCACGCGGTGACGTCGGTCCGGACCGAGGCCCCCGGACAGGGGCCGGTGACCAACTCGTACGGCTACAACGCCACCGGCGAGACCATCACCCGGCCGGGTGTGGCCGCCGACCAAACGTTGGCCTGGGACGCCGAGGGTCGACTGACCAGCGTCACCGAAAGCGGCGCCACCCTGGCCAGTCACGTCTACAACGCCGACGGCGAGCGGATCCTCCGGCGGGACGCCACTGGCACCACCCTCTACCTGCCCGGAATGGAAATCCGGCGAGACCTCGGCGCCGCGCAGAACACCGCCACCCGGTACTACTCCTTCGCCGGCAAGTCGATCGCCAGCCGTTCGAGCGGCGGTGGACTGCAGTGGCTGTTCAGCGACCACCAGGGCACCCAACAGATCAGCGTGAACGCGGCGACCCAGGCGGTCACGATCCGCCGCCAGACCCCGTACGGTGCACCGCGCGGGGACCAGGCGGCCTGGCCCAACGGCAAGGGCTTCGTCGGTGGCGACATCGACTCGACCGGGCTCACCCACATCGGGGCACGGGAGTACGACCCGACGCTCGGCAGGTTCGTGTCGGTCGACCCGTTGATGGACCAGAGTCAACCGCAGCAGTGGCATGGCTACGCGTACGCCGGCAACTCCCCAATCACGTTCAGCGACCCGACTGGGTTGATCCAGGATGTCGTCTGGGACGGTCTGGCAAGTCCGGACGACGTGAAGCGGAACGACGGGGGCTCGGGTTCCGGCGGAGGTGGCGGTGGTGGTGGTGGCTCGAAGGCTGGCCAACCGGATCGTGATGAGGAAGTCAAGAAACGGCGGAAAGCCTTCATCAATTTCACGGTTCACTACATCGGTGACTGCGACACGTACGGCGGCTTCAGTGGCTACCGCTATTTCAGGTGTCACATAACCGACTTCACTCCGGCTGAACTCCAGGAGTCGCTTGCCGCCTTCATGTGTGAGGTCGAGGGCGACTGCGCTATGCGGGACGCCCGGGCCAAGGAATCGAAGCTCAAGTTTTACGAGTGGATGAGCTGGATTCCTGGCATCGGGATTCCGTACTCCATTGCGCTCGCCAAGGAGAAGCTTGACAACGGCGACTACGTTGGGCTGGTTCTCGATCTCGCCGGAGCAATTCCGGTGGGCAAGGCCGGAAAGGTTGTCGGCGAAGGCGCCGATCTTCTTTCCGGTGCCTCGAAGGTAGCCGATGACGTGGTCGAGGCATGCAAGATTGGCAACAGCTTCAGTCGGGACACGCCGGTACTCATGGCGGATGGTACGACGGAGGAGATCGGGGACGTCAAGGTCGGCGACCTGGTGCAGGCGACCGACCCCCACACCGGTGTGACTGCAGCCAAATCGGTGACTCGCCTGCACCTGAATCGCGACTCGCAGCTCACGACGCTCGTCGTGCTGCTGCCCACCGGCGCGAAGGCTCATGTCGAGACCACGTGGGAGCACCCGATCTGGTCCGTCTCCCGTGGTGTCTGGGTCGATGCTGCAGAGCTTGTGCCAGGAGAGAGGCTGCGCTCAAGCGCTGCCGGCGAGGTCCGAATCGCGAGCGTCCGTAACTACACTGGCGCCCAGTACATGTACAACCTCACCATTTCCGACACCCACACGTACTATGTGCTCGCCGGCAACACCCCGGTCCTCGTCCACAACACGGGTCCCTGTGGGCCGGGTACGGCTTTGCGTCCCGTAGGCTCCGCCTTGGAGTCTGTGAACGACATCATGGCTAATCCGCAGCTTTTGAAAGGAAAGACGCCAGCTCAGGTTGAAGCTGTTATCGGTTCTACGCCTGGATGGAGGGTTGAAACCCTAGGTAAAGGCAGTAGGGCGGGCCAGGGTTGGGTTTTCCGGCGTTACAATGCTCGCGGGAACCCTACTGGTGAGCAATTGCGCTGGCATCCCGGGGGAGGGCATCATGGACCTGACCCCTACTGGCGAGTCAAGGGTCCAAATGGGGATCTTGGAGGGGTGATCTATCAATGATAGTCCCGCCGGCAGGTGATTCTGGGCGTCTCCTTCACTGCCTCCTGGAAGTGCTTGCGCGCCTCTCGTGGCCTGCGGATCGTCAGCGAGCATATCTTGCCGAACTCGGTGTGGCGCCTTCGACTGACGAGCTCGCTTTGGAGTTTGACGATGCGCTGAAACCACTTCTTTCCTTATATGGCAAAGTCGGCATTGATGAGGAATCTGGGAAGATGCTCGCAGCGATAGATACCGCCTTTACAGAAATGGAGTCGAATTCTGACGAACTCGATTCTGCCTGGGGGTGGGATTCCTTGGATGGCGATTCGCGCTGGACTGCGATTAGGCGCATTGCCGCCACGGTAAGTGCTCGGCTCCAGAATGGCGTGTCCGGCGTGGTGGGCGACGTGACATAAGGGCATCAACGCCAAAGTGACGCGCTGGCAATGGTGCGATATATGGGCGGCGACCATGCAACCGTCGTTACGCAGCGTAGTGGCCTGCTGTTCAGGGGTGTCGGCGGCAGCTTACGTTGCCGTCACGGTTGCCGTCACGGTTGCCGTCACGTCGTGAGATAACGTGCGATGCCAGTGAGATCCTATGTGGAGCGGGTCGGCCTGTGTGTGGGGTTGGCACTCTCGCTTAGCCGAAATACTTAATCGCTGGCTCCGGTCATCTCGCCGCGCCTGTTTATCGCCTTTCGTGAGATCTGCGTCGGCCTGGAATCCTTCCCATGTCCATGAGAAGGCCCACGGCCATGAGCTCGCCGATTCCGAATGGCGCTTTAGGTCGACGGCTGATTCCCGTTCTGCACAAGGCCCACTCCTTTGCCTTCCGCAGGAAGACCAAGCCCTCGACAATCGAGATTAGGGCCCCTAGGCCGCCCTTTTCCAGGTAGCCGGCGAATAGGCCGGGAGGTAGGTCGTCATCCCTGCCAGCCGCGACTGGTTCTGTCAAGATCTCGCCCCACCCGGGCCATGCTTCCCCCCGCCATCGGGCCGCCATCGCGCACGTAAGGCGTCGAAAATCCCGACGCAGAGTAACGGTGAAGCCCAAGAAATAAAGAAGCCACATCGCTGCGAGGAGTAGCAGGGAAGGAGCGAGCTTAACACCGGGGCTCGTCAGAATGAACGCGGCCATGATGGGAATCGTGACCATGCCAAATATGAAAATTGAACCAAGGGCAGCTTTGAATTTCACGGACAAAGGATCACGATTTGACCGGGGCATGCGGAAGGGTGCCTTGTAGAGAGCGCGCAGCGCAGTGAAGTTTGCCGCTCGAAGATTACCGTCGCCGTCCAGTTCAAATAGCGCTACCCGATGGGACGGATCTGAAGCCCACTCCTCGGCCTTCTTTGTATAACCGCTGCGGGCGAAAAAGAAGGCTTGCTGTCCAGGCTTCGTTAGCCCAGCCAATCGCTGCACCTCACTGATTCCCACACGCTTGGTGTGCCACAGTTTGACCTGTGCAACTGCGCCCCGCGCGGCTACGTCGATCCCGTTATCCGGGCCCACTGGCGTAACCTCAGCATCCGGGTAGCCGAATCGTCGAAGCCAGGCCGCCGCCATTTTCTCGGCATCGCGGTAATCGGTCAGTGCTACCTCGTCCTTGCCTTCAGCTGGCGGCACATGTGTCTTGAGGATGCGCGGCAGTACCACCTCATCCTCGAATCGTTGGTCGATCGGTATGAACATGCAGATTGCGAGGGCGGCGACTTGAGCTATGCTGCATAGCCCTAGGAGCGTTCCCACTATCGCCTGGCCGTGCTCCATATATCCGAAGAAAAGAACCGCTGCTGCCCCAAGTGCCGACACCCAGGCCACGGCCCAGCCCTTAACCTCTGTGTCGCCATCGAGCCTTACCCCTGCCGCGAATCGTGCTACCGATAACGGAAATAGCGGCAATAGGATCACGAAAAAGACCCTGTCCGGCAGTAGGGCCGCCTCTGCGATCCCCGGAAAATTGTAGGAACCAATCACTACAACCACAGTGAACACTAACGAGGCCGCGGCTCCGAGCTGGCGCCTAGCGCGATGAGCTTTCGCGTACGACTGCGACCAGTCGCGCCGAGCTTCATAAATCGATCTTCCTGTGACGTCGGAATCCGGCCGCAGGGCGGGCGGCTCAGGCCGAGCCGGGTTCATCATGCCTCCATCATGGACCAGGGGTATGACAGGGAGATGCCCCGGCTCTGGATGTCTTCGGGTGATTGATGTCCAACTTGATTTTTAACCTGTTCGGCGTGGACGGGGATTCGCCGTCTTCGTTTTCTTGGTGTCCGGTTTGCTGGTCGTCTTGGTCGTCGCGATGTGGACGTCGTGACGCGGGGTGGGCTGGGTGTTGCGGCGACCGGGTGGTCGTCCGGGTCCTGGCTGGGAGGGTTTCGGTGCGCCGGCGGGGCAGGTGGTCTTCGTGCGGAGGTGTCGAAACCCTCGGCGGACGCGGGCGGGTGACAGGCGCTGGGATGGGGTGGGTTTCTCCCAGGGGCGGCGCAGGTCGGCGGACGCGGTGCGGGCCAGGCGGAGTGTGTGGGCGGCGAGGATCAGCCACGTCCAGAGGTCGGCTGCCTGTGGGGTGCGGATTTTCGGGCAGGTCCAGCCGAGGGTCTGTTTGAACAGGCGGAATGTGTGTTCGATGTCGAAGCGGCGCAGGAAGGTTTGCCAGAGCCGGTCGACGTCAGCGGCAGTGAGGGCGACGCCGGACCACCATAGGCACACCGGTTTCGGGGTCGCACCGCTGGGCAGGTGGCCGACCTCGAGGCGGATGACGGTTCCCTCGATGATCGGCAGTGTCTTCGCCGTGTTGGTTCAGGCGTTGCGGTGGGTCAGCCGGGGATGCAGCCGGTTCCAGGCTCGGGCCCATGCGGTGCCGTAGAGGCGGGTGTCGGTGATTGTGGCTGCGTCGGGTTCGCCCCAGGTGGCGGGATCGCCGAAGATGAACTCGCCGCCGTGGCGAGGCGGGCGGCCGTTCGTTCCCGGCAGGCGGGGCGGCGCGGCCCGGCGTAGTACCCGGTCCGAGCGCATCCGGGCGAGGACCTGCATGGGCAGATCGGCCAGGAGGAACGCCAGGCGGGGCGCGTCGTAGCCGGCGTCGGCCACGACCAGGACGTCTGGGTCACCTGCCTGCCACTGCCCGGCCGCGACCAGCCGGCCCACGATGGCGCGCACCTGCCCGGCGGTAATCGCCGCCGCGTCAGCACCGGGCGCCAGCCGCACCGCGTCCAGCGGCGCGGTCCACGAACTGCGGCCCGCCTCCAGGGCCACGACCATCGAGTACGGCCAACCCGGCATGATCGTCTGGTCCTTGCCACGCCCGTAGGTGTGGCACAGGATCCGCTGCGGCGAGGTGTGGGCGTCCGGCCTCAGCCAGCAGGTGATACCCACTGCCAGCACGAGACGCCCGTCGGCCCGCCCGAGGCAGCGGCAACCCGGCGAGAGCGGTCCGCAGCCGATCGATGTCCAGCCGTCCGCAGGCAAGGGCGTCGTACAACGCGCCGTGACCGCGGCGGTGCTCACCCACCAGCGACAACTCCACCAACGACCGGACCGGCCCATCGGCGCACAACACCGCGTCGGTCAGGTCGAACAACGCGTCAGCCCGAGAAGTCATGCAGTCGTAGAACACTCGCCGGAACCTGTCCAGGTCCCCGACGGCATCAGCCACACCACGGTCATGCACACTGGTCAGCAGAACAGCCCTTGGTCGATGCTCTTCCCTAGACAAGAAGGTCATCGACCAAGGGCTGTTTCCGTGGCCAGCTAGGGTCCCCAGAGGACCCACAGAGGTTAAAGATCAAGCTAAGGGATGTCTCGCAACTGGGTGAAGACGTTGCCCAGCACCAAGCCAGCGTTCAGCCGGTGAGGATGATGTTGCGGAGGTCGGCGATGCCGGGACCGACATCGGTCAATGTTCGGCCGGCGTAGCGGTAGTCACACGGGATCTCGAAGCACTTCATCCTGGCCTGAACGTCTTCGACTCCTGCCCGGACCATACGTGTTCGACGTTGAGGTCTTGCTTCCAGGCTGGTAGAGCGCTGCCGTCGGTGGGTTTGCGGTACGGGATGATCACCTCGGAGTTACCGCGGTAGCCGTCGTCTGCCATCACTGGCCCGAGCTGCTCATCACCGGTCGCGCACCCGGTGATCGATTCTCCCACGGCCTGGCCTCGGTTCGGAGCTGATCCAACGTGCCTGGGCAGTACATCTGCTAGCCCTGACGCGGTTCCATGAGCCCCATACCGCAGCAGTATCCACGGTCGGAAGGGCGCGGCTCTGTCGAGGACTACGGGGCTGTAGACGTCGATTCGGAGCCCACTCCCAGCTACTGGTCGATCGTGACGCGGCTCATTCCCGCCGCGTGAAGGGCGACCGCCCGGCGGCAGTCAGCACGCATATCGTAAAGCGGGCGCGACACGGTGGCAGGCCAGCGGGGCAATCAGACCTGGCAAAGGCCTGTTTGCGGCCCCCGTTTACCCCCCGAAAACCCCGCCCAGTCGTTGACGAAGGGTGACAAGGAGCGATGAACGCCTGGCGGTGTCTTGGCAGCTCAGCGACCACTTTCGGCAAGCAATGACAAGCTTGATCCGGTTACTATCGGTAACAAGGGGTCGTCGGTTCGAATCCGGCCGTCCCGACAGACAAAAAGCCCTGACCAGCGGAAACGCTGGTCAGGGTTTTAAGTTTGTCTATGGGGTGTTGAACCGCCCCCGAAAACCTCCCATTTACCGGGGTCGGTAACCAGGTTCGTCATCCCTGCGCGGCGAAGATCGCGTCGCGCTACGCCATGGGCACCGCGTTCGGGCCAGGCTCAGGCGGGAAAACCACCGGCCCGGAGCAGAGCGCCTGGAAGCTGATTGCCCAGTCTTCCCTCCAACCAAGAGACGGTCGAGGTGAGTTCCTTCAGGTCCAGGCCGGTGGGCAGCCCCATCCGGTCGAAGAGGTAGACGAGATCCTCGGTGGCGACGTTTCCGGTCGCCGCCGGTGCGAACGGGCAACCGCCTGTTCCGCCGATGCTGGCGTCGAGGGTGGTGACGCCCGCCTGGACTGCCGCGACCGCGTTGGCCACGCCGGTGTGCCGGGTGTCGTGCAGGTGCAGCCGCAGCGGTGTGCGGGACTGCGTGATCTCCCGGGCGAGCGTCAGCCGTTCGGTGACGTCGGAGGGTACGGCCACTCCGATGGTGTCGGCGAGGGCCAGCTCGTCCGGACCCGCGTCCCGCACCCGGGTGAGCACCTCCCGCAGCCGGCCCAGCGGGACCTCGCCCTCGAACGGGCATCCGAACGAGGCGCCGATGGTCACCGTCGCGAACACCCCCGCCTCGCGCGCCGCCCGCACCAATGCCGCCGCCGTGTCACAGGCCTGGGCCGTGGTCATGCCCTGGTTGCGGCCACAGAAGGTGTCAGTGGCCACGACGACGACGTTGATCTCGTCGACGCCTGCGGTCAGGGCCCGGTCCAGGCCGCGGCGGTTCATCACCAGGCCCGCGTACCGGACGCCGTCGTGGCGGGGGAGCGCGGCCATCAGCTCGTCCGCGTCGGCCATCTGGGGTACGCGGGCGGGGTTGACGAAGCTGGTCACCTCCACTCGCCGGGCTCCCGCCCGTACCGCCCGCTCGATCAGCTCGATCTTGTCGGCGGTGCTGAGCAGAGTCGCCTCGTTCTGCAGGCCGTCGCGGGGCGAGACTTCGACGATGTCGACCATGACCGTCATCGCTCCTCCGACAGGTACGCGACGGCCCTGGCCTCGCTGACCACCTCGGCGTACTTGGCTTGCAGGTCGAACAGGCTCGCCTCGTGCGGGCCGGGTGCGCGGTCGGCCACCGCGTCGCGGACCACCAGTGGGACGAGACCGTGCTGGATCGCGTCCACCGCAGTGGCGCGGACACAACCGCTCGTGCTCACGCCGACCAGCACGACGGTGTCGATGCGTTGCGCGCGCAGGGTGGACGCCAACGACGTGCCGAAGAAGGCGCTGGCGTACTGCTTGACCAGCACCAGTTCATCCTCGGCGGGGGAGACCTGCGGCATCAGCTCACCCATCGCGCCACCACCGGAGAAGAGCTGCCGAAGGGCGGTGACCTTCTGGACGAAGACGCCTCCGTCGACACCGCCGGGCCCGTACGCGACGCGGGTGTGCAGCACGGGGATCCGGTGGTCGCGGGCTGCGGCGATGACCCGGCCAGCCGATTGCAGGCAGTCCGCGGACGGCAGGCACAGAGGGCTGTCCGGGTCGAAGTAGGCCCGCATCAGGTCGATGACGAGCACCGCGGGACGGGCGCCGGGCGAAAGCACACCCCCGAATCCGTCGTCGCTGCTGTCCGGCACTGGGTTCATCATCGGGCGACAGGGGGGCGAGGAGCGGGAAGACCGGTCTCCTCCAGGCACCGGTCCAGGATGGTTTCCATCGGCGGTCCCATGTCGAACGTGGGCAGTGGGTCCGGACGTCCGTGGCGCAGCTCGGCCCGTACCTCCTCGGTGGCCGCGACGTCGACGGTGCCGGCCTCGTCGCAGACCACGCCGAAGCGGCGGGCCCCCGTGGGGCTGACCAGGCCCCGGCGGACCTCGAGGCCGACGAGTTCCGGGTCGCGGGCGAGCGGGTCACCCCACCCGCCGCCACCCCAGGTGACGAAGTGCAGCACGTCCCCGGGAGCTACGGGCACGTCGTGCACCTTGCTGCCCAGGATCTCGGTGCCGCCGTCGGCGCGTTCGAGCCACTTGCGGCCCCGGGCACCGGGCTCGCCACCGTTGACCCCCCACGGATAGGTGAGCCAGCGGTCGTCGTGGATCGCGATCGTGCCGGCCTCCAGGAACCGGTAGGCCACGTCGACGCCGTTCCCGCCGCGGTGGAGCCCGGCGCCGCCGGTGTCCGCGATGGTCTCCCATCGCTCGATCCGCAGCGGGTAATAGGACTCCAGGTACTCGCACGGGATGTTGACGAACGACGGCCACAGCGAGTGGCCGTCCGGGCCGTCGCCCACCGGCCGGCCGGGAATCCCGCCGAATCCGATCGAGTACAGCTGGAACCACTCGCCCTTGCGCTCACCCGGCCCGTAGGTGCCCGAATACATGAAGTGCGGTGATGACGAGAAGCCGGCGGCGTTGAGCAGCCCGGGGTTCGTCTGACCGAGCAGGCCGCCGAACAGGTCGAAGACGCGACCGATGCCGTGGTTACGCGCGTTGAGGGCGGCAGGGTACTGGGGCTTCCAGAACGAATCGTCGGGGATCGTGACGTCGACCAGCGGGTAGAAACCGTCGTTCCAGAGGATCTGCGGGTCGGCGACGGTGATCATGTAGATGCCGAAGAACATCCGGACGAGGTTCTCGTTGATGTAGTAGTTGATCGGACCCTGCGCCTGCGGGCTGCTGCCGGTGAAGTCCAGCAGCACCTTGTCACCGGTACGGGTCAGGCTGAGCTTGAGCTCGTAGGGGCCGTAGCCGAGGCCGTCGTCGCAGATGTAGTCGGTGAACGAGAGGGTTTCGCCCTCCTTGAAGACCGCTGCGAGCAGGACCTTCATCGCCCGGTAGTTGCGGTCCAGGAGTTGGTCGAGCGCGGAGTTGTAGGTGTCCACCCCGAACCGGGCGCACATCTCCTGGACCCGACGGGCAGCGGTCCGGCACGCCGCGACGATGCCGTTGAGGTCGGCGCGGTTCCAGTCGGGCTTGCGCACCTGGTTGAGGATGATCCGCAGGGCGTCCTCGGCGAGCACGCCCTTGCGGTACAGCTTGAAGGGCGGTATCACCACGCCCTCCTCGAAGATGGTGCGGGCATCGGTCGGCATCGACGCCGGTGTCTTGCCGCCGACATCGGACATGTGCCCGAACATCGCCGCCCAGCCCACGATGCGGCCCTCGAAGAAGATGGGCAGCACCACGAGCCAGTCGTTCGCGTGGCTGATCGCCGCACCGCAGGAGTAGGGGTCCGACGTCAGCAGGACGTCGCCCTCCTCGATGTCGCCGTCGAAGTTGTCCAGGAAGTCGGGGATGGACAGCCCGAACTGTCCCACCATCATTTTTCCGTCAGGGTTGGCGATCAGCGGAAACTCGTCGTGCTGTTCACGGATCCCCGGCGACAGCGCGGTCCGGAAGAGCACCTCGTCCATCTCATAGCGGGCGTTGCGCAGCCCGTTCTCGATCAGGTCGATGGTGACCAGGTCGACATCCACGGAGCGAAGCGGTCCGGTAGCGGTCTCGATGAGGCGTGCCATGGTCAGTTCTCCCGGTGGGTGTCGGCGGGGCGGATGAGGAGGCTGCCGCTCGGGTGCACCGCAGCCGTGTGCCCGGGCAGCACGAGGGTGGTGGAGTCCATCTCGGTGATGATCGCCGGACCGGGCACGACGTTGCCCGCTCGCAGCAGGGCCCGGTCGTAGATTCCGGCTTCGACTTCGGCGCTCTCGACCCAGATGCGGTGCTGCGCCCGCAGTGCGGGGCCTGGGTCCGCGTCACCGTGCTCCAGCGTCGGCGCGGCGACCTGGGGCCGGGGACCGTGGGCGGTGGCCCGGACGGTCACCAGCTCGTGTTCGGCGTCGAGAACGAAGGAGAACAGTCGTTGGTGATCGGCGTCGAACGCCGACCGCAGGGCCGCGAGCCCACCGCCGGCCCCGTCGAAGGCGTCGATGTCGACTGCCACCGGAATCTCGAAACCCTGTCCGTGGTAGCGCAGGTCGGCGGAGTAGACGACGTGCTGCTCATCCTCGGGAACACCCTGTTCGCTGAGCGTGGCGCACGCCTTGCTCGCGAGTTCGGTGAGCACCGCGCGCAGGCTCTCGTCGGTCATCTCGGTGAAGCGGCGCACCAACGTCCGCACCGACTCGTCGCGCAGATTGGTCGTCGCGTCGCCGTAGGCGCACAGCACTCCCGGCGACGGCGGGATGATCACCGGCCAGGCACCGGTCAGTCTGCCGAGGGCGTTGGCGTGCAACGGGCCGGCGCCACCGAAGGCCACCAGCGCGTAGTCGCGCGGGTCGAAGCCCTGCTGCACCGACACCAGCCGCAACGCCCCGAACATGTTCTCGTTGACGATGTCGATGATGCCCGCGGCGGCGGCCTCGACCGACTCCAGCCCGGTGGCGTCGGCGATCGACTTCACCGCGGCTCGTGCCGCCGCACGGTCCAGGGTGATCTCGCCACCGGCCAGATCGGTGGGCAGGTAGCCGAGCACCACGTTCGCGTCGGTCACCGTCGGTTGCTCACCGCCCGCCGCGTACGCGGCGGGACCGGGTGCGGCACCGGCCGACTGCGGTCCTACCCGCAGCGCCTGGGTCAGCGGCGGTACGTGGGCGATGGATCCGCCGCCGGCACCCACGGTTCGTACGTCGACGGAGGTGGCGCGGACCTTGAGGTCCCCGACCGTGGTCTCCCGACCCACCCGCGGCGTGAGCCCCTGCACCAGGGCGACGTCGGTGGAGGTGCCGCCCATGTCGAAGGTCAGGAAGTCCGGGTAGCCGGCCTGCTCCGCCACCCAGGCCGCGCCGGTCACCCCGCCGGCAGGGCCGGACAGCAGCAGGTTCACCGGGTTGTCCGCGGCGACGGCAGCGGAGACCAGGCCACCGTCGCTGCGCAGGATGCACAGCCGGCCGTCCACCCCGGACTCGCGCAGCTGCGCCTCGAGGTTGGCCACGTAGCGCGCCACCTGCGGCTGAACGGCCGCGTTCGCGACGGTGGTGATGGTTCGCTCGTACTCCCGAAGCTCCGGCAACACCGAGGACGACACCGACACCGGTACGCCCGGAAGCTCCTCCGCGGACAACTCGGCCACCCGGCGCTCGTGCTGCGGGTTGGCGTAGGAGTTGATCAGGCTGACGCTCAACGCCTCAATGCCCTGCGCGCGGAGCTTGCGCAGCTTCGCACGGACGTCAGCCTCGTCGAGTTCGGTCACCACCGCGCCGTCGGCGCCGATCCTGCCGACGACCTCCACGGTGTCCTCCAGCGCCGCCAGCGGCTCCGGCTTGGGCCAGATGATCCAGCCGGCAAGGCCACCTGGCACGAAGGAACGGGCGATCTGGAGCACCTGCCGGAAGCCGTCGGTGGTGACCAGCCCAACCCGGGCGCCCTTGCCCTCGAGGATCGCGTTCGTGGCGACAGTGGTGCCGTGGAACACCTCAGTGATCTCCGACATGGGCACGCCGGCGGCCTCGCAGGCCCGCTCGATGCCGCGCAGCACCCCGATGGACTGATCCTCGGGGGTGGAGGAGGTCTTGGCCCGGTAGGTCTCTCCGGTCGCCTCGTCGATCAGCAGGATGTCGGTGAACGTTCCCCCCACGTCCACGCCGAGTCGGTAGGTCATGGTTCCTCCTCAGATGACGCCGGCGGAACGCAGCGACGCCATCGCGTCGTCGCCGAGCCCCAGCAGGTCGCGATAGATGTCCTCGTTGTGTTCACCGAGCTCGGGGCCGACGTGCCGGACCCGGCCCGGGCTGTCAGAGAGCTTGGGTACGACGTTGTGCATGGCGAACTCCCCGAGACCGGGGTGGGTCAGTCGGACTATGGCCTCCCGCGAGGCGAAGTGCGGGTCCTCGAGCATGTCCCGGGCCCTGAAGATGCGGCCTGCCGGAACGCCCTGGGCGTGCAGCCGTTCGAGCAGATCGTCGGCCGCGAGCGTCGAGCTCCATTCGGCGACCAGGCCGTCCAGCTGCTCCATCCAGCGGCCTCGGGCGCCGTGGGTGGCGTACTTCTCGTCGGTGGCCAGCTCCACCCGCCCCATCGCCTCGGCGAGCCGGCGGAAGACCGTGTCCTGGTTCGCCGCGATCAGCACCATCTCGCCGTCGGCCGTCGGGTAGACGTTGCTCGGGGACACGTTCGGAAGGGTCGTTCCGGTCCGTTCCCGCTGGTAGCCAGCGATCTGGTACTCGGGGATGAGCGATTCCATCATCGCCAGCACGGCCTCGTAGATGGCCGAGTCCACCACCTGGCCTCGACCGGTACGTCCGCGCTGGTGCAGCGCCACCAGGGTGCCCAGGCAGGCGAACGTCGCCGCCAGCGAATCGCCGAGAGAGACGCCGGCCCGGGCTGGAGGGCGGTCGGGGTCGCCGGTCACGTAGCGGATGCCGCCCATCGCCTCGCCGATCGATCCGTATCCGGCACGCGACGAGTACGGGCCCGTCTGCCCGAAACCGGTCACGCGGGTGACGATCAGACCGGGGTTGATCTCCCACAGCCGCTCCGGGGCCAACCCCCAGCGCTCCAACGTGCCGGGCCGGAAGTTCTCGATCAACACGTCCGCTCGCGCGACGAGCTGGCGTACCAGATCCTGACCCTGCTCGGTCCGCAGGTTCGCGGTCACGGACTTCTTGTTCCGCGCCACCACCGGCCACCAGAGCGACTTGCCGTAGGGCTTCTCGCGTCCCCACTGCCGCATGGGGTCGCCCTGACCCGGGTCCTCGACCTTGATCACCTCGGCGCCGAAGTCACCCAGGAGTTGACCGCAGAACGGCCCCGCCAGCAGCTGTCCGAGCTCGATCACCCGGATGTCGTCAAGCGGCAGTGGAGTGCTCATGAGCCCCTCATCAGTGTCTCTTTGCATGCAATTCACAGGTATGTGACTGCCGTTACAGCAAGTTGTGCTGGGAAAGTAGGCCTGTGTTCCTCGGGTGTCAATGCCCTGGAGGGAGATTGCATACAACCTGCCGTGTTGCTACGGTCCGGGCATCATGAGTGACCACACGCCACTGCGGGAGGCCGACAACGGCCACGCCGCCGACGATGCCTATCGGCTGATCCGGGAACAGATCCTGTCCGGGCAACGGTCGGCCGGCGCGTGGCTCCGCGAGGGCGAGTTGGCCGAGTCGATCGGGGTGAGTCGGACCCCGGTCCGGGAGGCGCTCAGACGGCTGACGGCGGAGGGACTGGTCCGCCACGAACGCAACCGTGGCGTGCAGGTCCAGGCGTGGAGCATCCACGACCTCGACGAGATCTTCAGCCTGCGGGCCGTGCTCGAGCCCTGGGGCTGCCGACTGGCGGCGACCACGGGCACCATCGACGTGGACGCGCTCGACGCGCTGGCCCACCGGATGGACGAGGTGGCACCGGACGGACGACCGACCGATGTGGACGAGCTCACCGAGCTGAACAACCGGTTCCACCGGATGATCCTTGAGGCGTCCGACAACAGCCGACTGGCCGGCGTCGTCTCATCGGTGATCCAGATGCCGCTCGTCTGGCGTACCTTCTCCCGCTACAGCCCGGACGCGCTGCGCCGTAGCCTGGCTCACCATCACGAACTGGTGGCGGCGCTGGCCGCGCCCGACCCCGACTGGGCGGAGTCGGTCATGCGCAGCCACGTACGCGCGGCATGGCATTCCATCCGGCTGCGAGACGGCGGCGACCGGGCACCCGGCCCGGAACTGCCGGACCAGGTCAGCACCACCGCAGGTCAACCGCCACTCTGATCATGTGGTCGGGTTCAGCGACCGCGCGAATGGCGGGTCTGCTCTTGGGTTCGGCGGCCGTGCTGTCGGAAGCTGCGCATTCGTTGTGACGCACCACCATAGGCACCTGGTGACCGTATGGCAGCCAACGCTTCCACCGCGGCTGGGTCAGGCCGGCGGATCGTCTCCGAAGAGGGCTTCCTTCACGCCTGGGCCGCCCCAGCGGGTGGCGACGAGCTCGGGACGAGGGCGGGCCGGCTCGGGCACCTCGCCGGCGCCGCCCGGCCGGCGCCGGCCGGGCGCGCGTTGACCACCGATGGTGCAATTGAGTCGGATGGATCCTTACCCGGGGAGGAACCTGATGGCTGACCACAGCGGGCTGCCGATCGCCGCGCTCCTGCGCGGGGGCCCGGAGGACGGACCTGGCGAGCTGGAACTCGGTGCCCGGCAGTTGGCCCTGGAACTGGCGCCGTACGGGGAACGGTTGCCCGCACCGACCGAGGTCGCGCCGGACGGCACCCGTGCCGGCGAGATCGAGATGATCGGTGCCGTCGCGCTGGCCATCGAACCCGCTCTCCCGTCGATCATCGCGGTGCTGGAACTCCTCCTCGCCTGGGCCGGCCAGCGCCAGGGGCGCGGCGTGCGGATCGTCGAGCCGGACGGCAGCGAACTCGACCTCACCGGAGTCTCCGCCGCCGACCAGCGCCGCATCGCCCAGACCTGGCTCGACCGGAAACTTCCCCGGTGACGCGCAGACGCGCCCTGTTGATCGCCTGTGACGAGTACGACGATCCCAAGCTGTCCCGCCTCCGGTCTCCGGCACACGACGTCCAGGTGCTGGCCCGGCTGCTCGGTGACCCGACGGTCGGCGCCTACGACGTACGGCTGCTGGTCAACCCGACCGAGCACGAGGCCCGGCTGGAGATCGCCCGACTGCTGCGGTCGGCCGGCCGGTCGGACCACCTGCTGCTCTTCTTCGCCTGCCACGGCCGACGCGACATCGACGGGCTGCTCTACCTCGCTCTCGCCGACACGGACGTCGACGACCTGCCGGCCACCGCGCTTCCCACGGAACTGATCAACCGCCTGCTCAACCGCTCGGCCTGCCAGCGGATGGTCCTGCTGCTGGACTGCTGCTTCAGCGGAGCGGTGTCGCGGGTGTTGACCCACCAGGGCGACGCGGGCGTCCGCGGCGGGGACCTGTTCCCGGGCGAGGGCACCGGCCGCGCCGTCCTGACCGCCACCACGGCCCACGAGTACGCCTGGGAGCCGGCCGGCGAGCCGCTGCCGCTGACCGACAACCCTCGGCACTCCGTCTTCGCCGGTGCGGTGATCGAGGGGCTGCGCACCGGTGACGCCGACCTGGACGGTGACGGACTGGTATCCGCCGACGAGCTCTACCGGTACGTCAGGGACTCGGTCGCGGTGGCCGGCGGGCAGACGCCCCGCCGCTGGATGTACGGCGCCCGGAGCTCACGGGGCCCGGCCCTGGCCACGGCGGCCGGCCGGACCGCGCCCCTGCCGCCGGCCGGGGTGGAGGTTCGGGACGGGCGCGGTGCCGACCGGTCGGACGGTCCGGTCCCGCCCCGCCAGCGGCCCGTCCCCTGGGCGGCGGAGCGCCTGCACTGGGAGGCGGGGTTGCCCGAACCGGTGGAGCGGATGCTGAGGGGTTCGGCCGACCGTACGGGTTGGCTGGCCCTGCGGGCGGGCAGCTGGGACGAGGCGACCACTGGGTTCGAGGCGGCGGTGCGCGTCGACGGGACGGCCGGTGCCTGGTGGGGACTCGGGATCAGCCACGCGATCGGCGGACGCTGGCGGGCCGCAGGCCACGCGTTCGCGGCGGCCGCCGGAGGGCTGCGGGAGGCCCCACCCGACCACCCGGCGCCGACGGCCGCGCTGACCGCCGGGGCGCTGCTGCTCGCGGTCGTCACGCTGCGGGCGGGCGGCGATCAGCGCGCGGCCCAGGTGCTGACCGACTCCGTCGACGCGTTGCCGCTGTGCCCGCCGCTGCTGGTGCTCTCCGCGGCGTGGGCCGGTGACGGTGCGGCGCTGACCCGCGCGTTCCTGCTCGACCCGGAGATGGCGGTGGAGTGCGAGGCCGCGGGCATGGAGATCGGACCGGCAGTCCAGGAGGCCATCGCCTGCGGCGAGGCGCAGGTCCGCCGGCTCGACGTCGCCCGCACCCGGCTGCGCGCCACCGACCCGTCCTGGTCCGGCGGTCCGGCCGGCGACGGCGGGCCCGAGGGAGTATGGCGGTCGCCGCTGGCGCGGCTGCCGGAGGTCCGGCGGGCCGTGGAGGTACGCCGAGACGAGCTGATCTCGCTGCTGCACGCCCGCCAGCTCGGCGTACGGGACGCGTTGCGCGCACCGGTGCCGGACGGGGGCGGAGCGGTGGTGGCGGACATCCGCAACGCCATCCACACCGGTCACGAGGCGCTGCGGGCGACGGACCGGCCCGCACCGCTGGCTGCGGTCGGTATTCCACCGATCCGTCCGATGCGTTCAATTTAAGCTAATAGATTTCCTCCGTGCGAAGGGTTCTACCGCACGCGGTTGCCTCCGTACTATCTGTATACCCGCCGCAATGGGTGGTTCTCGGCATCGCATCGGAGGAGACATGGTCGATAGCGGTGTCCTCCGGCGCTGCCGAAGTGCGCTCGGATGGCGGCGCCCGTGACCCTCGAATCCCACGACCACCGCCGGCTGGTCGACGCGATGCTCGCGCTCACCGGTGCCGAGGTACGCACCCACCGCGACCGGTACGTACGGCAACTCGGCCACCTGATCGACGGCGAGCCTGTCTTCCGCCGCTCCGACGTGCCCTTCACCGACCTCTGGGGACTCGTCGCGGCCTGCGAGGAGGTGCCGGGGGCGCTTCGGCTGTTGCCCGAGGCGGTGGCGGCGGTGGACGGTGAGAGCCCGGAGCTGGACCGCTTCCGCGCACTCGTCGCCATCCACCTGCCGCCGGAGATCCTCACCGCCGACGAACGCGGCCGGATCGTCGAGCTGGCCGACGGCCTCGATCCGCCGGTGCTGCTGGATCTGTGCCGCGGCGCGGTGGCGCGGCTCGGTCCGCGGGTGCGCCCACCGGTCACCGACCTGGCGGCCGTACTCCGGGAGCTGGAGGACGCGATCTCCGACCCCGACGTACGCCCGCCGCTGGTCGCCTTCCTGGACGACCTGGCGGGCCGGGTCGCCCTACCGGCCCGCCGGATCGCCGGCCGCCTCGCCGACGCGGTCGCGCGGCGGATGGGGGTCCCGCCGGGTCCGGCGGCGACCCCGCCGCCGGCCGGGTCGGCAAGCGGTCCCAGACCCTCGGACGGCGACCAGTACCGCTCCTACTTCGTGGTGCTGCTGGACGCGGACGGCATCGACGCCTCCCGGTACCTGTTCGAGGCCTGGTTGGTGACCCCGGGCGATCCCGGCCGGCTGCCGTGGCACTGGGAACGCGTCCCGGACGGGCCGGGGGATCGGTTCCGACTGGAGCAGATCCAGCTCAAGATCGATGAGGCGCTCACCGAACTGGCCAATCGCAGTACCGCCGAGATCGGTCAACTGACTGTCGAGTTCATCGTGCCCCGACCCCTGCTCGACTACGAGTTCGACAGGTGGCAGGTGGCGGCTCCGGGGCTCTACACGGCCCTCGGCGTGCACTACCCGGTGGTCGTCCGCGACCTCACCCGGATGCGCAACTCCCTGATGCGTCCCCGCTGGCGGACGCGGCACCGGCGGCTGCGCGAGCAGGGTTCCGCCGTGCAGGCCCGGGCGGTCGCCTTCGAGCGGCTCACCGAGCCGTACGTCGCGCAGCACCTGCACGCCCGACTGCTCGGCAACGACGACTACCCGGTCTGTCTCGTGCTGTTCGTCAGCGGCGCCGAACGGCACATCCAGGCGGCGATCGGCGCCGCGGTCACCGCCGGACTGCCGGTCGTCCTCTGGTGTCGCGATCGCGCGGCGGCGTCACGGTTCGATTCGTACATCCCCGAGGTGCTCATGGCGCGCAGCGTCGCAAACCTGCGCGAGCTGGTCTGGGAGCTGCGTCGCGACGCGGGCAGCGAGGGCGGCTCCCCCGAACACCTCGGTCTCCACCTCACCCTGCTGTGGGACGAGATCGACCGGGTGCCACCGGCCGACGCCCTCAGCGCGCCGGTCTAGGAAGGGACGACAGCGTGTTGGAATCACCACCGCAGCCGGAGGACTCCGCCACGGGCGACGGCGAGGACTGGCGGATCTACCTCGGCACCGGACGGCCGCACAACGGCGTCGAGCGGCTCCCCGAACCGCCCCAGTGGCGGCGGTTCGGCGGCGGGCCACTGATCACCTCGGCGCTGCCGGAGGACCGGCAGGGCGCCGAGCGGGCACGCGGCTACCAGATCACCGACGAGGCGATCGAGATGGTGAACGCCGCGCTCTACCTGCGCCGCCCGCTCCTGGTGACGGGCAAGCCGGGCACCGGAAAGTCCACCCTCGCCTACAGCGTCGCGTACGAGCTGGGCCTCGGGCCGGTGCTGTACTGGCCGGTGACCAGCCGCTCCACCGTGGACGACGGCCTCTACCGCTATGACGCGATCGGCCGGCTCCAGGAGACGAACCTCTTCCAGTCCACCGGGCGGACCGAGGAGATACCGGACATCGGCCGCTACCTGACGCTCGGCCCGCTGGGCACGGCACTCCTGCCCTGGGCACGTCCCCGGGTGGTGTTGATCGACGAGCTGGACAAGAGCGACCTGGGGCTCCCCAACGACCTGCTCAACGTCTTCGAGGAGGGCCGGTTCGAGATCCCGGAACTGGCCCGGCTGCCGGAGGACCAGAGCCTGGCGGAGGTGATGACCAGCGACGGCACCCTGCGGGCACCGGTACGGCGCGGCCAGGTCCGCTGCGCCGCCTTCCCGGTCGTCGTCATCACCAGCAACGCCGAGCGGGAGTTCCCACCCG
The DNA here is from genome assembly GCF_018070305.1 of Micromonospora sp. M51. Taxonomy (NCBI): domain Bacteria; kingdom Bacillati; phylum Actinomycetota; class Actinomycetes; order Micromonosporales; family Micromonosporaceae; genus Micromonospora; species Micromonospora sp. M51. Next base: position 27,340 of record NZ_JAGPXZ010000008.1, read on the forward strand.
CCTTCCTGCGCCGCTGCCTGCGACTGGACATCCAGCCCCCGGACGAGCAGGCCCTGACCCAGATCATCACCTCGATGCTCGGCGAGGAGGCGGTGGCCGCCAGCGCCGACCTGATCACGCACTTCCTCGACCTGCGCGACCGGGGTGCGGTGGCCACGGACCAGCTGCTGAACGCGATCTTCCTGGTCACCTCCGGGGTGCGACCGCCCGAGTCGACCCGCGCCCGGCTGCGGGCGAACCTGATCCGCGACCTCGAAGCGGCCGGCACCCTATGATCGATCGGCTGGTCACCGCCCTCGGCGGCGCTCCCTCAGCCCTGACGGCCGAGGAGTGCGCCGAGGCGATCTGGCTGGCCCGCTTCCTGCCCCGCCAGCCGGGGCCGCCCCGGGCCGGGCCGGCCGCGACGGCGAGCGACGCGCCGCCGGGGGCGCCACCCGAGCCACCGGCGTCGCCGCCGTCCACCTCCCCGGCCCGGCAGCCCACCCGGCCGGAGGCGCCCGCGGTGAACGAGGCGGAGCCGTCCGCCAAGCTCTACCTGCCGCCGCCCGCCAACGGGCCCCGCGACCCGTCCTCGCTGCCGCTACGCACTCCCGGGGTGCCCGCCCTGCCGCACGCCCGGGAGATCGCCCGGGCGCTGGCCCCGCTGCGCCGGTCCGTACCCGCCCGGCACGCCGTGCGGCTCGACGAGGCGGAGACGGCCCGCCGGTCGGCGGAGGCCCGGATGCTCCAACCGTGCCTCACCCCGGTCACCGAGCCGTGGCTGGATCTCGTACTGCTGGTCGACGGCAGCCCGTCGATGGTGGTCTGGGAGGCGACGGCGACCGAGATCCGGACCCTCGCCGACCGGATGCGGGTGCACACGTTCCGCCGCATCCAGGTGTGGTACCTGCGGCCGGACGCCAAGGGCCACCGGCCGATCCTGACCTCCGACGGCGGCAGCACCGCGCGGGACCCGCGCGAGCTGGTCGACCCGGAGGGCCGGCAGTTGACGATGGTGTTGAGCGACTGCACCGGCGCCATCTGGGACGCTCCCGAGCTGCGACGGTGGCTCGCGATCTGGGGCCGCTCCGGTCCGGTCGCCGTGGTCCAGCCGCTGCCCCAGCGGCTGTGGCACCGCTGCCGCCCGACGCTGCACCCCGTGCTGGTCCGGCCGACCCGGCCTGCGGCTCCGGCGGCGCAGCTGC
>NZ_JAGPXZ010000080.1:0-13111 GCF_018070305.1 Micromonospora sp. M51
GAGCGGCCCGCTGCGGGTGTTGGGGCTCAGCCTGCTGGTGGCGGTCGGCCTGTTCGCCCTGTCCCGACTGGTCGGCAGGGTGGTGCTGGACCGGCAGCTGGGCCGGGCCCGGCGCAGCGCCCGGGGTGCCCACCTGGCGACGGCGGTCTTCCTCGCCGGCCTGGGGGTGGCGTGGCTCCAGCAGACCGAGTGGGTCGTCTCGGCCTGGAACTGGATCTCCTCGAACTGATCCGGAGCGTGCACGGGCGGGCCGGTCGATGCCCGCCCACCCGTGCACCCGGTCGTCTCCCCACCAGGCAAGGTCGCTGCTTACCCGGCCGGTAGCGGTTCATCCGTGGCCGGCCGCTCCGACCGGTACCTCCTTCGAGGGCTCGGGTGCCCGCGATGGTGCAGCGGTCAGTGGGTGCCGCCGTGCCCCTCGGCGTCGGCTCGGGGCGACGCGACCCGGGCGGCCGGGTCCTCGACGCCGGGCTCGCCGCCGTCCGGGGCGACCGCGCCGTCGTAGTTGTAGAGCGGTCGACCATCGTCGTGCTGCTTGGTGGTCCTGATGTAGCGGTGCATCAGGCCGTCGATCTTCACCTCGACGAGTGCCTCGTCGCCGGTCTCGTGCGTGCTGCCGTCTCGGGGGCCGCCCACCAGGTGGGCTGTGGTGTTGGTGTCCATGCAGGGCCCCTACCCGCCAGGCATCTGGCGGAAACGGGTGAAATCCGCCCAGCGGGTGCCGCGCCCAATGAGTGGACGCGGCACCCGCTGAGGGATCAGCCGGCGGATTCCGCGGCGGCGTAGTCGCGGGCCACCCGGACCATCTCCACCAGTCCGCCGGCGTACTCCTGGGATTCGCCGTGCGCCTCGTCGAACGGCGGCTGGAAGCCGACGCCCTCCCACTGGTTGGTCGCCGGGTTCCACCGGTCGTTGCCGACCTCGAAGTCCCAGGCGAAGATGCCCAGCTCGTAGTAGAGCTGGTCGGCCGAGTTGCCGGCGGCGGAGTAGAGCACGTCGGCGACCGGTCCGGTCTGCGACGGCCAGGTCACGGTGCCGCGCTCCTGTGCGATGGCGCCGACGATCCGCCGGGCGCTGTTGAGGAACAGCGTCGACTCGTCGATCGACGGCCGGGGCAGGGTGATCCGCCCATCGGCCCGGTACGCCCCGGGCGGCCACATGAAGTACCCGCCGTAGGAGTGCACGTTCATCGCGAACTTGATGTTCGGGTGGTCCTTGGCGAGCGCGATCACGTTGCTGCTCTCCGCCTCGGACAGCTCGGCGGTGCCCGCGTAGTTGCCGGACAGGCAGTTCGCGCTGGCGCCCACGTAGCCGTCGAAGTACGACCCGACGGTGTAGTTGCGGTTGATGTCGACGCCCCACGAGGTGCGGTTCTTCGGGTCGCGGGCCGCCCCGGTGCAGTGGTTGACCAGGTTCTTGCGCTGGAAGTTGAAGTCGTTGAACGAGTAGTTCGCGCCGTCCGGGTTGACCGTCGGGATGACGAAGATGTCGACCTGTTCCAGCAGTTCACGGGTGGCCGGGTCGGTGCGGGCGTTGGCCAGCATCCGCTCGGCGAACTCCAGCGTCACCAGTGGGGTGGCCCACTCGCGGGCGTGTTCCTGGGAGTACGCGAGCACCCCGACCCGGGAGCCGTCCCGGTGTACGCCGAGGCGCAGCGCCTGCACCGTCCACGGCCGGGCGGGCACCTCGGTGCCCTGGAGGCCGTCGTCGAGTCGGGTTGGGCCGGCGACGGGCATCGGCAGCCCGGCCGAGCCGTCCTCGACGGTGGCCCGGAACCGCTCCGGTTGGCGGGCGTTGATCGCCGCCGCCACCTCGTCGGTGGTGCTCACCGTCTTGCCAGCGGTGTCGGTGGCCAGCGAGACGGTGAGGACGCGGTCGCGGTAGTTGACGGTCAGCGGTCGGTTCGCCCGGCCCGGGTCGACCGTCCGCACCTGTACGCCGTTCATGTTCTGGTCGCCGAAGCGGACCGACTCGACCACCACGGCGGCCACCGCCGGGTCGCCCAGGTAGCCGGCGGCGTTGCGTCGGTATCCCTGGGTCTTGTTCGGCAGGTCGATCACGTCCACCAGGTCCCGGTACTGGCGGGCCAGCCGCTTGATCCGCGCCTGGATGTCGATCGGCGTGAGGTACGCGTCGATGAAGTCCTTCTGGTAGCCGGCCGGCAGCGGGGGCGGGGAGGCGTTCGGCCAGAGCGCCGGCGTGACCACCCGGCTGACCCCGCCGAGGCTGGAGGTGGCGGTCAACTGGACCGGCCGGTTCGGCACCGGCTGGGGAAGGTTGTAGTGGTACTGGTACTCGCCCGAGTCCTCGAACCGGTACAGCGGGAACGACCCGGTGGCGCCGTCCGCCGTCCGCCAGCTGACCGTGATCTCCACGTCCGGGTCGTCGGTGGCGGTGGTGGCCACCTGGGCCTGCAGGAAGGTCTGCCCTCCGGTGGTCCACCAGTACGCCTGCTGCACCTGGAGGGTGTCCACCGCCGCGGCGGCGGTGGTCCGTTGGCCGGCGGCCGGAGCGCGCAGCCCGGCGGTGGTGCGGGCCTGAGCCGCGCGGACGCTGTCGGAGTAGTTCCGGGTGCCGTCTCCGGCACGCTGCACGACCTGCACGGCGGTCGCGCCCTGCGCGGTCAGTTCGGCGAGCTGCGTACCGGTGAGCACCAGGTCGGCGAGGATCCGCCCGTCGCGGGCGCGGGGTCGGTTGGCCAGGTCCGCGCCGGCGGCGACGAGCCGGTCCAGTTGGGCCTGATCGCGGAGCTGGACCCGGACCAGGGCGGTCTCGGTGGCGGTCAGGGTGATCGGGCTGGCCGGGGCAGCGGGTGCCGCCGCTGCCGAACCGGGATGGGACAGCACCGCGCTGATCAGGATCGCTGTGGTGGCGGCAGCTGTCCACCGTCGTCGGACGATCATGTGCCCTCCTGTGACGGACGTAGATGTGTGTGGTCCTTACACCAGTGCACAGATCGACAACTGTCAAGAGACGGGGTGGCGCGGACCCGCCGGGGCGAAGCTCACGGAACGTGGTCGCGATCAACCAATTAGGTCAGATGTCCTGCTTGTTCTCGCAAGTTGTGACGGCTCTTTACAGTGCCGCTACTCGATCTCTAATGTCTGGCCCACTATCCGGGCTTGATCACGGGGGTTGCTGATGCCTGGTTGGTTTTCGCCTGCGCCTGTTGCCGCGTTTTCCTCTCTCATCCAGCGGGCCAGTCACCACCGTGCCGGCCGCCGCTCGGGCATCGCGGCCGTCGTCGTGACCGCCCTGGTGGCGAACCTGCTGGTCGCGCCGGTGCCCGCCGCCCAGGCCGCGGCGCACCGACCACCCGCGCCCAAGGCGGTGTCAACGGTTCCGGTCACCGCTGTGCAGGCCCGCCCGGCCGGCAAGGCCGCCGAGCCGGCGCCGGCGAGCGCCAAGCCGGCGGCGGTCTGGCCCGCGGCGGGTGCGGCAGTGGTCGACCTGTCGACCGCGGCGACGGGGGAGAAGGTCCGGGCCGGCGGTTCATCGGTACGGCTGGCCGCCCCCGCCACCACGAACCGCTCGGCGACGGCGGGACCGCGCAAGGTACGGGTCGAGACCCATGACCGGGCCACCACGGACCGCGCCGGGGTCCGCGGTGCCCTCTTCTCGGTCAACCGGGCGGACGGCGCGACCGCAGCGGGCCCGGTCGACGTCACAGTGGACTACCGCTCGTTCGCGAGCGCGTACGGCGCCGACTGGGCGAGCCGGCTGCGGCTGGTGGCGCTGCCGGAGTGCGCGCTGCGTACCCCAGCGAAGAAGCAGTGCGCGGGTACGCCGCTGCCCTCCCGCAACGATCCCGCCGCGAAGACGGTCACCGCGACGGTTCAGGTGAGCGCGGCCACCAGTCTGGTCGCGGCGGCGGCAGCTGCGTCCGGGCCCGCCGGTGACTACTCGGCCACCCCGTTGCAGCCGTCGTCGACCTGGTCAGCTGGCGGTCACTCGGGCGCCTTCACCTGGTCGTACCCGATGCGGGTGCCGCCGGCCCCCGGTGGGCCCGCCCCGCAGTTGGAGTTGAGCTACTCGTCCCAGTCCGTCGATGGTCGCCACGCGGCGTCCAACAACCAGCCGTCCTGGGTGGGCGAGGGCTTCGAGGCCGGGTTCGGGGGTTACATCGAGCGGCGCTACCGGTCCTGCGCGGAGGACATGGACGGCACCGCCAACAACGAGCTGGAGACCGGTGACCAGTGCTGGGAAACCAACAACGCCACGCTGTCGCTCAGCGGCCATTCCGGTGAGCTGATCTACAACTCGTCGGAAGACCGTTGGCACCTGCGCAACGACGACGGCTCCCGGATCGAGCGCAAGACCGGCGCGGTCAACGGCGACAACGACGGCGAGTACTGGGTGGTCACCACCACCGACGGCAAGCAGTACTGGTTCGGCGCCCACCGTCTGCCCGGCTGGACGTCCGGCAACCCGGTGACCAACTCGACGTGGACGATGCCGGTGTTCGGCAACGAGACGGGGGAGCCCTGCCACGCCACCAGGTACGCCGATTCGGACTGCACGCAGGCCTGGCGCTGGAACCTCGACTACGTCGTCGACCTGCACGGCAACTCGATGTCGTACTGGTACGTGAAGGAGACCAACAAGTACGGCCGCAACCGGGACGCCGACGACGCCGCCAGCTACGACCGGGGCGGCTGGCTGGACCGGATCGACTACGGCACCCGGCGCGACGACGGCGTGGAGTCGGTGCTCAACACGCCGGCCCCACTGCGGGTCGAGCTCACCGAGGCGGACCGCTGCCTGAGCAGCTGCACCACCCACGACGAGGTGCGATGGCCGGACACCCCCTGGGACAGCGAGTGCACCGGGAGCTCCTGCGAGGACACCTTCTCTCCGACGTTCTGGACGACCAAGCGGCTCGCCTCGGTGACCACCCAGGTGCGCAACGGCACCGGCTACCGCAACGCGGAGCGGTGGACATTCGGCCACACCTTCCCGGACCCCGGTGACGGCACCCGGGCCGGTCTGTGGCTGGACAAGATCTCCCACACCGGTCTGGCCGGTGCCACCAGCACCGTGCCCGACATCGAGTTCACCCCGGTCCAACTCTCCAACCGGGTGGACACGATCGACTTCGCCGCGGCGATGAACTGGATGCGGATCGCGAAGATCCGCACCGAGTCGGGCGGCACCACGAGCGTCACCTACTCGGCACCCGACTGCGTCGCCGGTCAGACGCCGACACCCCACACGAACACCCGACGGTGCTACCCGGTCATCTGGATGCCGGAGGGCTACCAGAAACCGGTGACCGACTGGTTCCACAAGTACGTGGTGACGACCGTCTACGAGAACGACAACACCGGCGGGGCGCCGCCGCAGGGCAGCCCTCGCGTCGCCTACAAGTACGACTACTACGACGGCGCGGCCTGGCACTACAACGACGACGACGGGCTCGTCGACCCGAAGCACAAGACCTGGTCCGACTTCCGTGGCTACGGCCGGGTCGGGGTCACCGTCGGCGACACGGGCGAACAGTCGTACACAGAGACCCGCTACTTCCGGGGCATGAACGGCGACCGCGCCGCGCCGACCGGCGGCACCAGGTCGGTCACCATCGACGGGATCGCCGACGAGGACTGGTACGCCGGTACGCCTCGGGAGACCAGGACGTTCAACGGGCCGACCGGCCCGGTGGTGTCCCGGCAGACCAGTGATCCGTGGGCGTCCGCGGCGACCGCCAGCCGGACGATCAACGGGGACACCGTCAGCGCCCGGATTCTCCGGGTGGGCACCACCCGCGCGTACACCACGCTCGACGCCGGCCGTGGTGAGCGGGTCACCCGGACGACCACCAGCTACGACGCGTACGGGATGGCCGTCAGCGTCGATGACTTCGGCGACGACAAGGTCGCCGGAGACGAGCAGTGCACCAAGACGGACTACACGCCGCGCAACACCACGAACTGGCTGATGGACCGGGTCCACCGGGTTCAGCGCTACGCGGTGAAGTGCGCCGACGCCGCCACCCCCGGATCGTTGACCGAGGACGACGTCATCGGTGAGACCCGGACCTGGTACGACGGCAACGCCTTCGAGGAGGCGGCCACCAGGGGCCTGACCACCCGCACCGAGGAGATGGAGGCCTGGAACGCGGGCGCGCCGACCTTCACCACGGTGAACCAGGCCGGGTACGACGCGCAGGGCCGGATGACCTCGTCACGGGACGCGCTGAGCTACGAGACGAAGACCGCCTACACCCCGGCCAGCGGGGGTCCGGTGACGTCGACCGCGGTGACCAATCCGCTCCAGCACGTGCTGACCACCACGATCGAACCGGCCTGGGGCACGGCGACGTCGGTGGTGGACGCGAACGGCAAACGCACCGACGTGACGTACGACGGTCTGGGCCGGCTCACTGCCGTGTGGCTCCCGGGTAGGACGAAGGGCACCGACACCGCCGACCTGACCTACGGGTACCACGTCCGTAACGACGCGGCCACCGTGGTCTCCGCCTCGAAACTGAACGCGAAGGGCGACTACGTCACGGCGTACACCTTCTACGACGGGCTGCTGCGCAACCGGCAGACCCAGGCGCCGTCGCCCTCCGGCGGTCGCCTGCTCACCGACGTGTTCTACGACACCGCCGGTCGACAGGTGAAGACCTTCGCGCCGTACCACGCAGCCGGTGCGCCGGGCACCACCCTGGTCACGGCGACCGAGCGGGCCTTCGTCCCCACCCAGGACCTGACCGTGTACGACGGTGCCGGGCGGGTCACCGCGACGGTCTTCCAGCCCTACGACGTCGAGAAGTGGAGGTCCAGCACCTACTACGCCGGCGACCGCACCGACGCCACCCCGCTGGCGGGCGGCACCGCCACCTCGACCGTCACCGACGCCCGGGGCCGCACCGTGCAGTTGCGGCAGTACCGGGGGACCGTGCCGACACCGGGCACCGCCGGCAGTTGGGACGCCAGCACCTACACCTTCAACCGCAAGGGTCAGCTGACGAGCTTCGCCGACCCGGCGGGCAACGACTGGACGTACACCTACGACATCCGCGGCCGGCAGAAGACGGTGGACGATCCCGACGCGGGCGTCACCAGCCTCACGTACGACAACGCCGGTCGCACCGCCACCACCACCGACGGTCGAGGGAAGAAACTCGCGTACCTGTACGACCCGCTGAACCGAAAGCGCGCCGTCTACGACGACCAGGTCGGTGGGACCATGCGGGCCCAGTGGGTGTACGACACCCTCGCCAAGGGCCAGCTCACCCAGAGCACCCGGTTCGTGGGGTCGAGCTCGTACCAGGTCAAGACGACCGGTTACACGGACGCCTACCAGCCCACCGGCATCTCCGTTGTCATCCCCGCCTCGGAAACCGGCATCGCCGGCACCTACACCTTCGCCAGCAACTGGAACCGGGACGGCTCGTTGGCGTCGAGCACCTTCCCGTCCACCAACAGCGGCCTCCCCGCGGAGACCCTGACGTACGGCTACAACGACCTCGGGCTGCCCACCACAGTCGACACGATCTACGGAACGAGCAACCAGTCGTACGTCGAGGGCACCGACTACAACGCGCTCGGCCAGGTGGACCAGTACCGCTTCTGGACCGGCAGCGGCGGACGCGTCTGGCAGGCGTTCACCCGCGAACTGGAGACCGGTCGGCTGACCGGGATCCGCACCGACCGCGACACGGTGGCGCCGAACATCGTCGCCGACGTGCGCTACACGTACGACCCCACGGGCAACATCGTCAAGACCCAGGACGTCACGCCCGATCCGGTCGATGACACGCAGTGCTTCGGCTACGACCAGCTGCGCCGACTCACCGAGGCGTGGACCCCGGCCAGTGGGGACTGCGGCACCGCGCCGTCCGTCGCCGGCCTGGGCGGCCCGGCGAAGTACTGGCACAGTTGGACGTTCGACAACGTCGGCAACCGGCGTACCCACACCGAGCACACCAGTACCGGGAACGCGACCACCGACTACGCCTATCCGGCGGCGCGCAGTCCGCAACCGCATGCCCTCTCCGGCACCACCGGTGCCCGTACCGGCTCCTACACGTACGACAAGAGCGGCAACACCCTCACCCGACCCACCGACTCCTCGGGCACGCAGACCCTGACCTGGGACGTCGAGGGTCGCCTGCAGACCTCCACCGACAGCACCGGGGCGACCAGCTTCGTCTACGACGCGGACGGCAAGCGGCTCATCCGCCGCGACCCGACCGGTAGCACTCTCTACCTCCCGGGTCAGGAGATCCGCTACACCAAGAGCACCGCCTCCACCGCGTGCACCCGCTACTACGCCCACGCGGGCGCCACCATCGCCTCCCGCACCACCGCCGGCCTGAGCTGGCTCAGCAATGACAACCACGGGACTGCCCAGGTCAGCGTCAACGACACGTCGCAGCAGGCGAGCATCCGGCGGCAACTGCCGTACGGGAAGGACCGTGGCACCGGTGTCGCCTGGCCCAACAGCAAGGGCTTCGTGGGCGGCACCATCGACAACACCGGCCTGACCCACCTCGGGGCACGGGAGTACGACCCCACGATCGGGCGGTTCGTCAGCGTCGACCCGCTGCAGGACCTGAGCGATCCGCAGCAGTGGCACGGCTACGCCTACTCCAACAACAACCCCACCACCTTCAGCGACCCCAGCGGCCTCATCCCCGCCGACTGTGCCGAGATCGTGGGCGGCTGCCCCGACTACCAGGTCGGCAACGAGAAGGCCAACCGCAAGAACAGCAAGAAGAAGACCTGCTGGCCCATCAAGTGCAGCAGCGTCATGAAACAGAAGAACCCGAACATCCTGGGTCACGTCATCCTCGTACCGCCGACCATCGACCTGGACCGGTTCACCGAGCTCTGGGCCGACTCCCAGGCGGAAGTGCTCGGCATGGCCGCCGGCTGGGACCCGAGTCAGGTCCTGCACCAGGAGTTCCAACTGGCGATGCAGGTCTGCGGGGAGATCGACGACGAGGCATGCCACAAGTGGATTCAGGACGTCCTGTGGCCTGGCTACTGGGCGACCATGATGCCCCTGCCCGACGACGACGGAGTCGCCCTGCCGGTCGGCATGACGGCCCTGGGACGCGCGGCGCTGCCCCCCGGTGCCCAGCTACCGACGCAGACCGGCCTCAAGCCGGTGTGGCAGCAGGGCGGTCCGTGCAGCTTCGCCGGCACGACCGAAGTCCTGATGGCGGACGGCAGCACCAAGCCGATCAAGGACATCAAGGTCGGTGACGAGGTGCTGGCGACCGACCCGGTCACCGGTGAGCAGGGGCCGCGGACGGTTGGTCACCTGTGGGTCCACGAGGACGACATGGTGGCGCTGTCGGTCGACGGCAAGGTCCTGGCGACGACCGAGGACCATCCGTTCTGGAACGCCACCGACAGGCAGTGGCAGCCGGCCGCCGAGCTCGACCGTGGCGACGTTCTGCGCACCGCTACCGGCGAGGGCGTGGCCGTCGACGGCCCGGCCCTCGAATGGGTGGGACGAGGCCAGGCCTACAACCTGACCGTCGCGGATCTTCACACGTACTATGTGCTCGCCGGCAAAACCCCGGTGCTCGTCCACAACACTGGCTGCGCCCCGGACCTCGGCCCGAAATGGAAGCCGCGTCCCGAGACCGAAATTCCCTGCAGCACTGGTTGCGAGCGCGTCGCTGCGCAGGTTCAGAAAAAGATCGGTGGTGAGATCGTGACCATCAGGCATGGAAACTTTTTCCTCGGCAAGTATCGGGGCCAGGATACCGGATGGTATACCCACACCGTAGTTGTCAAGGACGGCCGAGTCTTCGACGCGTTCAGCGGCAGAAATGGCGTCCCGATCAATGAGTACAAGGGCTTGTGGGAATACAATGACACGATCCAGTTCGGATTCTGAGGTGCGGGCTGTGGAACTGCAACGCACTCTAGAGCTACTTCGGAGGCGCCCCGGGATGCTTGGCGTTGACGGGTCGTTCGGGCAGACCGCCGCGTTTCTCGAAGGCGTGAACGTCGGGCAGCAGGGCGGCCTTCTCCAGGGGTTTCGGGAGTGGCTGGTGGTCCAGGTCGGCGACGGCGCCAATCTCACCTGGCGCGCGTTGGTAGTGCGCCTCGCCAACGGAGAGAGCGGCAGCGGCGGGTCAGAGGGCCCGTCCGCGGATGATGAGCGGCGGATCACTAGGGTTCTCTTTGATCAGCTGGACCAGTTTCTGGCCGCCCGTGAATCGACAGACGGGCTGTTGAAGATCTACGACAACTATCTGAAGTGGCTTCGACGTCAGGATTGGTACACGCCGAACAGTCCGAGCTACCTCGACTAGTCGGAACTGGCGCGCCGTAGGGCCGGGTAGTGAACGAGCCCCACCGTCGGTCTTCGTGGCCAGTTCGATCGGCGACTGCTCAACCTGGGGCCGCGGTGGGCTCGTCCTCGCCGCGGCCCGCGGGAGTCGCTCCGGCACGCTGGGCCGGCTCGTGCCGGTCGATATCCTCCCCGTCCGGTGCTCCGTTGATCCGTTGACAACTGCGCGAGTTTCGGAGCAACCCTCCGAGCCGGACCCCGCGTGACTAACTCGAAACGGGGATCGGAGGCCTGAATGAGCGACCGCGACGAGGCGTTCGCCGAGTACTTCGCGGCACGGTCCGGGGCCATGCGCGGCACCGCGTACCTGCTGTGCGGCGACTGGCACCGGGCCGAAGACCTGGTCCAGACCACGTTCGTCAAGCTCTACCGGGTCTGGAACCGGATCTCCCGGCACGAGGTGCTCGACAGCTACGTGCGTCAGATCCTGGTCCGGACCTTCCTCGACGAGCGCCGCCGCGGTTGGTGGCTTCGGGAACGGGTGGGCGGCGAGGACACCGAGCAGGTGGCCCCGTCCGACTCGCCGGAGAGCCGGCTGGTGTTGCTCCAGGCGCTGGCCCGGGTGGCACCGCGGCAGCGGACCGTGCTGGTCCTGCGGTACTGGGAGGACCTGTCGATCGAGGATGTCGCGGCGCTGCTGGAGTGTTCTCCAGGGACGGTGAAGAGCCAGGCGGCACGCGGGCTCGACACGTTGCGCGGCCTCCTGGCACCCACCTACAGCGGGATCGAGATGGGGGAGCGATGAACGAGGAACAGTTCCGCGAGGGGCTGCGTAGCGAGATGGCGGGCATCACCCCGCCACCACCATTGAGTACGACTGCCGCGCTCGGCGCGGCACGACGGGCGCACGTCCGCCGGCGCGTGGTGTGGGCGTCGCTCGGCTCGGCGGCCGTCGTGCTGGCGGTCAGTGGCTTCGCGGCCGTCGCCACTCCGGACGGTCACGTCTACGAGCCGGCGGGCGGTGGGCCGCTGGTTGCTCCGGACACCAAGGAGCCGTGGCCGACCGGGCCGAACGGGCAACCGCAGGAGGACCGGACCGCGCGGGCCGGCTCCAAGTACGACCAGGGAGCGCACCTGCTCAGCGAGGCTGTCGCTGTCGTACCCGCCGGTTTCACCACGCCCGACGACCCATCTGGTCAGTCCGCCGAGCAGCGGACGCTGCGGACCCACCAGGCGCAGTTCGAGGCCAGGGTGGACGGCGCCGACGTGTGGAGCTACTCCACTTCGGTGGCCGTCGCGCAGGGCCGCAGCACCGGGCGCGTTGTCGTCGAGGTGCACGACGCCGGCAATCCGAGGCCGACCGAGCCGTGCGACCTGGCCCAGACGTTCTGGGGCATGCGGGGCGAGTGCCAGGTCGAGACCGTCGGTGCGGCTCGGGTCGGCGTGGTGGTCCGACCGGGCAGCGACGACCGGCTGGACCAGTGGTCGGCGTACCGGCATCCGGACGGCGTGGTGGTGTTCGTGGCGCAGGGCGTACGGCTTGACGAGAGCCGGCCCGCGTTGACGGAGCTGCCGTTCTCCGTACCGCAGTTGGCGGCGCTCGCCGTCGACGAGAGGTTCCACCTGAAGTGACACGGCAACTCGGTTTTGCCGAGTGGGTCCAGGTGCCGAGTTCCATCGGTTCACCTGGGCCCTGCTGTGTCTCAGGGCCGCCGCGACGGTGACCTGCGCGTCCTTCTCAGCGGCGTGCCGTGAGGGGGACGAGGACGAGCACGGCGAGGCCGAGCATGGTGGCGCCGACGGCCCACCACCAGAAGAACCCCGAGAAGACCGAGGCGACCAGGAGCCCCACGCCGAGACCGGCCAGCAAACCAAGTGCGAACAGGACCCGTGGCGGTAGGGCGAGGTGCGGCAGGCGTCGCACCACCAGCACCTCCAGCCAGGTGCCGCCCGCCGCCAGCAGCGCTGCGCCGACCCCGTCCACGGCGGACAGCCCGTGACCCTCGCTGATGGGTACGAGAACGCTGCCCTCGTCACCGGCCGGGACGAAGAGGACCAGCACACCGACGACGATGAGCAGAGCGGCAGTGAAGACCTGCCTGCGTGGGGCGCCCGCACCAACGGATGACATCGCTATAGTCTCGGCCGTCCACCATCGTCTGCACAGGCGCCGTATCGGCGAACATCGAACGTCTGGCGCCCCGGCTGGCGCTGTCGGCCGCGCGCAGCAGTCGAAGCTGCGCGGCTGATCTGCTCGTTGCCGTCCCGGCCAGCTGGAGGGGCCATCTCAATGTCCCTGGGAACGTTGTTCAACGACTTCGTCAGGGGCGTGGCGGAGCAACTGGCCGGGTACGGCTTCGAACAGGGGAAGGGCCGCGTCTTCCGTCGGTATTCGGCGGCGGGCGACGCGCTCGTCGTCGAACGTGACGACGGGCGATGCGGATTATTTGCCAAGTGGGCCGGTAGACACACCCGCGCCGACGGTGTCACGGCGTCGATCAGCCGGGCGACTCGGAGCTATGCCGAAACGTCCCAGCGGGCAGTTGGTCCCGCTTGGCGGGACAGTCGCCCAGGATTTCGTTCGCCGGTTCGGCCAACTGCGCCGCACCACGATGGGGAGATGTGAAAGGCCCAGGTGCCGCGATCATGCGGTCCACCTGGGCCTTCGCACTCGGAGCGGGCGACGAGAATCGAACTCGCGTAGTCAGTTTGGAAGACTGAAGCTCTACCATTGAGCTACGCCCGCGTGCATCCCGCCGAAGCAGGACGCACCCCTAGCGTACCCAATGCCGGAGCCCGACGGCTAACCGCGCCTCCGCCCCGCGGTGCCGCGTCGTCCCCCACGCCGCGGCAA
>NZ_JAGPXZ010000800.1:0-2669 GCF_018070305.1 Micromonospora sp. M51
GGGCACGTCCCCGGCGCGGGCGAGCAGGGCCCCCGCACCGTCCTTGCGCCGCAGTCCCAGGGCGAGCGCCTCCTCCCTGGCCTTCCAGGTGGCGGCGTCCTTCTCCGCCGCCCGCTCGGCGTCGGTCAGTGATCGGACGCTGGCCTGTGCCCGCTCCTGCACGGCGACCGCCTCGGCGTGCCGGGCATCCAGGTCCGCGTTGTCCCGGTCGGCCTCGGTGGACTGGGCGGCGACCGCGTCCAGGTCGGCCTGCGCCTGCTCGGCGCGGCCCAGCGCGTCGGCGTGCGCGATGGCGAGGCGTTCGATCTCCTCGCCGGCGCTGGTGGTCCGAGCCCGGGCGGAGTTGACCTGGCCGGTGAGCCTCGCCATTCCCTCCCGCCGGTCGGCGATGGCCTTGGCGGCGGCGACCAGCTCCCGTTCGGCGGCGGCGAGCTGCCGTTCCAGCTCCTGGCGGTGCTCGACCGCCTCGGCCAGTCGGATCTGGTCGTCGGTGAGCGCGCCGCGCAGCTCCTCCTCCTGCTCCCGGACGCGTTCCGCCTCGGCCTCCAGCTGGTCCGGGTCGCGGCCGGGTCGCTCGTCGTCGCCGGTGGCGCTCAGGTGCCGCAGCCGCTCCCGGGCCAACTGCTCGATCGAGCGGAAGCGTTCCTGCAGGGCGGACAGCTTGTACCAGGTGTCCTGGGCGGCGGCGAGCAGCGGAGCGTCCTCCGCGAGGGCGGCCTCCAGCTCACCGAGCCGGCCCTGCACCTCGGCGTGCTCGCCCTCGATCTGCTCACGCCGCTCGCGCAGCGCGGTCTCGTCGGCGATCTCCCGATCCAGGGTGGTCCGCAGGGTGGCCAGGTCGTCGGCGAGCAGGCGCAACCGGGCGTCGCGCAGGTTGGCCTGGATGGCGGCGGCGCGTCGGGCCACCTCGGCCTGCCGGCCCAGCGGCTTGAGCTGACGACGCAGCTCGGCGGTGAGGTCGGTGAGACGGTTGAGGTTGGTCTGCATCGCGTCGAGCTTGCGCAGCGCCTTTTCCTTGCGCTTGCGGTGCTTGAGGACGCCGGCCGCCTCCTCGATGAACGCGCGGCGGTCCTCCGGCTTGGCGTGCAGCATGCCGTCGAGGCGGCCCTGCCCGACGATGATGTGCATCTCCCGGCCGATGCCGGAGTCGGAGAGCAGTTCCTGGATGTCGAGCAGCCGGCAGGAGTTGCCGTTGATCTCGTACTCGCTCTCGCCGGAGCGGAACATCCGGCGGGTGATGGAGACCTCGGTGTACTCGATCGGCAGCGCGCCGTCGGTGTTGTCGATGGTCAGGGTGACCTCGGCGCGGCCCAGCGGCGCCCGACCGGCGGTGCCGGCGAAGATGACGTCCTCCATCTTGCCGCCACGCAGCGCCTTGGCGCCCTGCTCGCCGAGCACCCAGGCGATGGCGTCGACGACGTTGGACTTGCCCGAGCCGTTCGGGCCCACCACACAGGTGATCCCGGGTTCCAGCTTCAACGTCGTGGCGGAGGCGAAGGACTTGAACCCCTTCACCGTCAGGCTCTTGAGATACACCTACTCGATCCTCGTCCGGTGGCCGCCGTACCGTCGCCGGCTGTGGGGACCTGGGTGAACTCGCAGACTAACCCGGCGGTGGGAGCGGGCCGGCACGCGACCCGCCCCGCGTCGCGTCGACCGTGGGGGGCGCTGCCGTTCTGTCGCCCGCAAAGAAAGGCAAGCACCTTTCATGATCGCGTATCCACGACCCATCGCAAGATCATGAATGGTCGGTGTCGAAAAGGTGCCGGACAGTGTTGCGCGCCGGCACCGAGGGGTCGGCGCGCCTTTTTGCGGGGGTGAGATTCAGTGTTGAGGACCGGAAGATCAGGTCAGCGCCGGCTCGGCCAGACGGAGCAGATCGTCCGCCTCCGCCGCAGCCGCCGCGAGCCGATCATTGTCGGCACGCAGACGCGTGATCTCGAACTCCAGTGCCTGGACCCTGGCACGCAGTCGGGTGACCTCGTCGAGCAGACGCCGGTCGGGCGCTGCACCTACGTGGCCGTAGAGGGCCTTCGCCATGCTGACTCCTTGATATGCGCTGCCGGAAAGGCCGGCCAACGCGCGCCCATTTGTACGCGGCTGTCATTCCAGGCTGTATCTGGGCATGACCGGGCGCGACTGGCGACACCTATATATTGCGCCGCAAACCCCTCCTTCGTCAAGTTCTCGCAGGCCGTAGATCATCTCCACGTCGACCTGTCCACTTGTCGGGGGGCTGCCGCAAGGCACGGACACTCTCTGTCCGGACGCCTTTACTGTACGCCCGGATCCGCCGAAGTCCGCACCCTGGCGTCCGACTTCGCCTTAACTCTTTCTTAGCCACGTTGCCGCAGGTCGTAGGCGCGCCGTAGCGTCACCCCGGCCCGCAACCGACCCCTGGAGGCATAGGCGTGTACGGCTGGACCGATCCGATGGACCCGAACGGCGCCCCCCGGCGCACCGGAGGGCCGACCGACGAGCCGGCCTGGCTGCACGACCGCCCGGAGCCCCGCTCGGCCTATCTGTTCGGTGACGAGCCCGGTCAGCCGGGCGACGAGTGGCACCGGGAGCAGCCCACCAGCGGCCGACAGCCGGAGCCGGCGACGCCCGCGGAGGCGCACACGGCGCCATGGCCGGCCCACCAGCCGGACGGTGCGAACAGCCGCTGG
>NZ_JAGPXZ010000801.1:0-2661 GCF_018070305.1 Micromonospora sp. M51
GTCAAGGAGCGGCTGGAGGGCGGCAACTTCGAGTCGGAGCTGGGCCTGGCCTGATCCGCCTGAACGCCGAAAGGGCGCCCCGGTCGTCGACCGGGGCGCCCTTTGCGTTGGGCTGCTCAGCCCTTGAGCAGGGCGGTCGAGACCTGCCAGAGTCGCTCGGCGGCCTCCGGGTCCAGCGCGTACTCGGCGACGCCCGTCCGCCCACCGGGCTGGGCGGGGGCAGCCTGCTGACAGTCCTCGAAGTAGCGCCCACCCACCTCGTCGAGCAGCGGTGACGCGGCGACCAGCACCGAGGTGGCGGCACCCTGTTCGACGGTTTTCCAGGCCGCCGCGTTGCCCGCCCGCATCCGGTCCAGTTCCTCCTTGCTGACGTAGCGCTGCAGGTTGGTCTGGATCGCGCCGGGCATCAGCGAGTTGGTGTAGATGCCGTCGTCGGACCAGCGCCGGGTCGCCTCCACGGCGAAGAGCACGTTGGCCGTCTTGGACTGCCCGTACGCCTGCCACGGCTCGTACTCCCGGTTGTCGTACTGGATGTCGTCGAAGACCACCGGTGAGCGCAGGTGGGCGGCGGAGCTGACCGAGGCGATCCTGGCCCCGTCGGCGGCCGCGAGGGTCCGGTGCAGCCCGGTGGCGAGCGCGAAGTGCCCCAGGTGGTTGGTGGCGAACTGCATCTCCCAGCCCTGCGGGGTCCGGGACAGGGGTGCGGCCATGATGCCGGCGTTGTTGACCAGGATGTGCAGCGGGCCGTCCCAGTTGGCCACGAAATCGGCGATCGAATCCTGGTCGGCGAGGTCGAGGGGGGCGACCAGGACCCGGTCGTTGCCGGTGGTGCCAGTGATGTCGTCGGCGGCCTTCTGCCCGGCGTCGGGGTTGCGGACCGCGAGGGTGACCTCGGCGCCGGCGCTGGCCAGGGCGCGGGCGGTCTCCACGCCGATGCCGGAGGACCCGCCGGTGACGACCGCCCGCCGCCCGACAAGGTCCACGCCCTTGATCACGTCCATCGCCGTGGAGTGATGAGCGAACGGAGTGCTGATCGGATTGTTCGTCGTCATTGTCCATCCTTGTCCGGGTGGGGCGGACCGGCCGGCCCGCTGCGGGAGGCCGCGGTCCCGGTGTTTCCCCGACCCGGGCCGGAGGTAACGCGGGACCCGTCGCCATCGCCGTTCGACCCTCCGACCAGCCCGAACGCTGCCAGAGTTGGGACGTGGGCGGCTACCGGCGGGGTGGACAGCTGGGACCGGCCGTGCCGATCGCTCCCGGGGCCCGGGTGGACAAGTTCGAGGTCTTCTTCGATCTGGTCTTCGTCTTCTCGTTCTTCATCATCACCCGGGCGACCGCGGCGAACATCTCCGGACGGCAACTGCTGCACGCCGCCCTGGTGCTCGCCGTGCTCTGGTGGATCTGGGTGGTGCACAGCCTGGTCGCCACCCGGGTCCGGCTCGGCGAGGGCTACGTCCCGGTGCTCATGGTGATCGCGATGGTCGCCCTGTTCGCGTTCGCCCTGGCGCTTCCGCAGGCGTTCAGCGACCCGAAGGGAAGCGCCGCCGGCCCGATGCTGGTGGCCATCAGCTACGTCGTGGTCCGGGCCGTGCACATGATCCTCTATCAGCATGTGGTGCGGGACAGCCCACAGGAGCGGCGGCAACTGCGGCGGTTCGCACCGGAGCTGACGGTGAGCATCGTGCTGTTGCTGGCCGCCGCCCTCATCCCACCGCAGATCACCGACCCCGACCAGGCCGCCATGGTCCGCGACGGGCTGTGGATCACCGTGGTGGTGGTGCAGTACGCGACCGGCTTCATCGTCGGGACCTGGGGCTGGGGGGTGACCAGCGCCGAGCACTGGACGGAACGCTACGACCTCATCCTGATCATCGCGCTGGGCGAGTCGATCATCTCTACGGGGGTGGGCGGCAACCTGCTCGGCAAGCCGGTCACCTGGCCGGCGGTGGCCGCCGCCGCGCTCGGCATCGTGGTCACCGCCGGCCTCTGGTGGGCGCACTTCGACTTCATCGGGCCGGCCGCCCGGATCGCCCTGCACGCGGCGGAGGGTGCCCCCCGGGTGGCGATGGCCCGCGACGCGTACGCGTACCTCTACCTGCCGATGATCGCCGGGGTGATCCTCTTCTCGATCGGCAACGAGGAGATCCTCCACAAGATCACCGACCCGGCCGGCGGGATCGCGGAGAAGGTCGAGGGGCCGGCGGTGCCGATGCTGTTCGGCGGGCTGATCTGCTACTTCGCCGTCAACCTGCTCTTTCAGTTGCGCACCCTGCACACCGTCACGTGGACCCGCATCGGCGTCATCCTCGTGCTCAGCGCGGCCCTCCCGGTCGGCCAGCACCTGCCAGCGCTGGGCGCGCTCACCCTCGCGACAGTGATCTGCGTGGCGCTGGTGGCCGTGGAGGTGATGGTCATGTCCCAATCCCGGCACGCGTTGCGGGCCGCCGTCTTCGAGGAACGGACCAGTCACGAGGCCCACGAGGCCGGCTGGCGGGCGCGCTGGCACGACGTCCGGGAGACCGACGAGCCGACCACTCCGTGACCACTGCCGCTCCCCGGCGCGGGCCGCCGCCGGCCGGTCCGATCGGGATAGACTCCGGCGCAGCGTCGCGGTGCACCCGGCACGAAGGCCGCCGTGGGCATGGAGGCGCGGGGACAGCA
>NZ_JAGPXZ010000802.1:0-2656 GCF_018070305.1 Micromonospora sp. M51
CCGGGCCGAGCAGGGCCGTCGGCCCGTACGACAGCCGGGCGGAGATCGTCCCGATCAGCCCGAACTCCCCGATCCCGGACACGCCGACGCCACCGCGGGCGTCGCGCCCGTGCTGCCCGGCTCCGCCGTGCTCGCTCACCGCTGCTCCTTGACCACCGATAGGGATCAGACCTGGTCCGTAAGGTAGTTTCACCCTTCGGGCCGCTCCCGGGCGGCGACGGACGGAGGTCGAGTCGTGGTACAGGCGTACATCCTCATCCAGACCGAGGTCGGCCGCGCACGTGACGTGGCGGGTCTCATCGCGGACATCTCCGGCGTGGTTCGCGTCGACGCCGTCACCGGGCCGTACGACGTGGTCGTCCTCACCGAGGCGAACACCGTCGACGAGCTCGGCAAACTCATCGTCAGCAAGGTGCAGATGGTGCCCGGCATCACCCGCACCCTCACGTGTTCGGTGGTGCGGCTGTAAGTGGACGAGTTGACATCATCCTCCTCCGCGGTGGACGACGACGGTGCGCGCGACGCGACCGACGGCACGTCCGGGCCGGCTGACGGTAACGGTGAGCCGACCGATCCCGCCGCCGCCGCGCCGGCCGGCCGCGATCGGACCATGCGGGGCGCTGCCCTGCTGGCCACGGTGATAGCCCTGCCGATCACGCTGCTGGTGGCCGTGTTGGCCTTCAACAAGCTCAGCCCGGACACTCCGGCCGCCGCGCCGAGCCCCTCGGCGACCACCGCCCGGGTGCAGTCCACCGCCCCGGTGGAGATGGCCGCCCCGGCGCTGGCCGCCCGCCCGGCCACGGTCTGCCGGGCGCTGCTGTCCCAGCTCCCGGCGAGCATCCGCGACCTGGCCCAGCGGCCGGTCACCGCCGGCCCGGAGCAGAACGCCGCGTACGGCGACCCCGCGCTCACCGTGGCCTGCGGCGGCACCGAGCCGACCTTCCCCAGCACCGACGAGGTCTGGACGGTCAACGGGGTCTGCTGGCACCTTGCCGAACAGGCCGACGACGCGGTGCTCTCCACTGTCGACCGGGAGACGCTGATCACGGTGCGCGTCCCGGGGGCGTACGAGCAGCCGTTGCAGTGGTTGCCGGCGATCTCCAGCACGATCGTGGCGAGTGTGCCCTCCGGCGGGGCCATCCCGTCCGGCTGCCAGCGCTGAGCACGAACCGACCCCGCCCGCACCGGCTGAGCCGCGCGGGCGGGGTCGGACGGCTCAGTGCAGGCCGACGCCGCGCCGCTGGGCGGTACGGATCAGGCGGTTGACCAGCTTCGGGTACTCCAGGCCGGAGGCCGCCCACATCCGCGGGAACATCGACGTCGGGGTGAAACCGGGCATCGTGTTGATCTCGTTGAGGTAGACGTCCAGCTCGGGAGTGACGAAGAAGTCGGCGCGGGCCAGACCGGCGCAGTCCAGTGCGGTGAACGCGCGGATCGCGTACTCCTGCACCTGACGGGTCACCTTGTCCGGCAGGTTGGCCGGAATGTCGTACTCGCAGGAGTCGTCGAGGTACTTCGCCTCGAAGTCGTAGAAGTCGTGGTCGGCGACGACCCGCACCTCGGCCAGCACTGACGCCTCGGGGGCACCACCGGCCTCGCCCTCCAGCACCCCGCACTCGATCTCGCGGCCGACGATCGCGGCCTCGATGATGACCTTCGGGTCGAACTGCCGGGCGGCGGCGACCGCCGCGTCCAGCTGCGCCCAGTCGGTGACCTTGTTGACGCCGAACGACGACCCGGCCCGGGACGGCTTGACGAAGACCGGCAGGCCGAGCCGCTCCTTGTCCTGCTCGCTGAGGGTCATCCCGTTGCGCAGCACGGCGTACGAGCCGACCGGGATGCCCTCGACGGCGCAGAGCTTCTTGGTGAACTCCTTGTCCATGGCGGCGGCGGAGGCGAACACGTTCGCCCCGACGTAGGGGATGCCGGCCATCTCCAGCATTCCCTGGATGGTGCCGTCCTCGCCGTACGTGCCGTGCAGCACCGGGAAGACCACGTCCACGTCGGCGAGCGCCCGGGGGCCCTCGGTCGGGTCGAGCACCATCAGGCCGTTGCCGGTGGGGTCGGCGCGCAGCACGATGTCGTCGCCGGAGTCGGCGGTGATCTCGGGGAGCTGACGGGCGTTGATCGCGAGCTGGGCGGGATCGCCGTTGGTCAGCACCCACTGGCCGGCCCGGGTGATGCCCACCGGCACCACCTCGAACTCGTCCGGGTCGAGTGCGCCGAACACGCTGCCGGCGCTGACACAGGAGATGCCGTGCTCCGGGCTGCGGCCGCCGAAGACGATCGCCACGCGGGTCTTGCCTGGGGTGGTCACTCCGGTCACCTCTTCGTACGCGACTGCGGCTGGTCGTGCTCGCCGGTGGCGCTCACCCGGTTGACCTTACTGTGCGTGGCGGAAGGGCGAGGCGATACCCGGCGAGCCACGGCACGACACGGCAACTGGTCATCAGAGGATATACGGTGCGTAACCGGTAGGTAGCGCTGTCGCAGGCCGCTGACCTGGGTCGGCGCTCAGTCCCGGGAGTGCCGGCGACCGACCGCTATCACCTTCACCCGCTGCCGGCCGGCCCGCACCATGCCCAGCGCCATGAACGCGCCGGCGATGCGGTCGGCGGCCTCCCGGCTGCTGGCCCCGTCGACCTGCCGGCGCCGC
>NZ_JAGPXZ010000803.1:0-2654 GCF_018070305.1 Micromonospora sp. M51
CGGTGAGCCAGGCCGCCACGGCGAGCCCCGCCAGTCGCAGGTCCGGCGGCTCGGATCCGGCCCGACCAGCCGGGGGCGCGGTCTGCGACTGCTCGACCGGAGGGCCGGGCTGGGCGATGCGAGGCGGCGGTGGACCAGCGGCGGGCCCGCTCACACCGTCACCAGATCCTTGAGCTGCTCGTAACGGGCATCGCCGATCCCGTCGACCTGGCGTAGGTCGCCGACGGACGTGAACCCGCCGTGCTGATCCCGGTGGGTGAGGATGCGTTGGGCGAGCACCGGACCCACCCCGGGCAGTGCGTCGAGCTGCGCCAGCGTCGCGGTGTTGAGATTCAGCGGCCCGACGGCGGATGCCGCACCGCCCGCCGCCGGCCCGGCCGCGCCGCCCGGCACCGGCGGTGGTGTCACCCCGACCACGATCAGCTCACCGTCGGTGACCTTGCGGGCGGGGTTGAGCAGCGCCACGTCCACCCCGGGCAAGGCGCCCCCGGCCGCCTGCACCGCGTCAGCGAGACGGGACCCGGCCGGTAGACGTACCAGACCGGGCTTGCGGACCTTGCCCGCGACCGCCACCACCACCTCGCCGGAGCTGGACACGCTGGGGCCACCCGACGGTGCAGCCGACGCGGCGTCGCTGAGCAAAGGGGCGACCGGTTCCGACTGTGGCCGGGCCTGCCAGGCCCAACCTGCCGCAGCCAGGACCACCACCACGGCGACCACCGCCAACGCCCGCACACCGCGTCGCCCGGGGTCGAACGCCCCCGGGCCGGGCAACCGCGACCCGGGTGGGAGCGCGAGGCCGCCCGACGCCGGCTCCGCGACCGGCGCGGCAGGCTGGAAAGGCAGCCCGTCCGCAGGCAGCGCGCCGACCAGAGACGACGGGGGTACGCCCGTGAGCGGCGCCGCCGGCCGGGGCGACGGCGCGACAGCCGCCTCCGTCAGCCGGCGCAGGCGCTGGCGTACCTCTGTCTCCTCGTCGTGCGACACAGCGCGACGCTATGGCGGCGGCCGGGACGGTAGAGGGTGACGACGGCATCCTGTGGACAACCACCCCCACTGTGGACAACGCCCTGATCATGCCCCGATCTGCTATGGCGGAGCCGAATCGCCGCGCGTGGCCTGGGTAACCGGGCTCCAGACCACGCGCATGCTGAGGGTGACGCCGTCGCCCCCTACAGGTACGGCCGGGTGATGATCTCGATGGCGTGGCCGGCCGGGTCGAAGAAGTAGAAGCCCCGCCCACCGTGCTCGGTGTTGGTCTCCCCCTCCCGCTTCAGCTGCGGGTCGGCCCAGTACGTGATGCCACGCCCCTCGACGAACGCCAGGCACCGCACGAACACCTCGTCGTCGACGAGGAACGCGTAGTGCTGCATCTGGATGTCCACCGGCGGCTCGGCGAACTGGAGCAGTACGCCGTCGTCCAACCGCACGTTGGCGAACGGCCCCCACGAGGGGGCCTCCGGCAGGTCGAACAGCTCGCGGTAGAACGCGGCCGAGGCGCTCTTGTCCTTGCTCGCGATGATGGTGTGGTTGAACGTGACTGTCATGCGTACGGTCTTCTTTCCGGTCGATCCGATGACCCGACCGCAGGCCCACAGCGTTCACCCAGCCACGCAGATGACGAAGCCCCGGGGGCACCGACGCCCCGGATCCCGCACGAGAGACGCGGACGACGCGTCGATCTCGGCGTGGTGGCTGAAGTAGCCAGAACCTCCGGGGGGTAGGCCCATCTGGGGCGCGCACGGAGGCTAACACAGCGGCGCGGAGCAGCTGCCCCCCGAGAACCTGTCAGCGGGCCTCCGGGTCGAGGCCGAGCACGGCCCGTCCCCCGTCCACCGGCAGTGTCACCCCGTTGATGAAGCTCGCCGCGGGTGACAGTAGGTACGCGACCGCCTCGGCCACCTCGTCGGTACGCCCGATCCGGCCCACCGGGTGCAGCCGGTTCAGCTCGGTGGTGATCCACTCAGCCTGGGACGGCTCCTGAGCGGCCAGGAACTCTGCGTGCCGTTCGGTGGCGATCGAGCCGAGCGCTACCGCGTTGGCGCGGATGCCGTGCCGTCCGTACTCGACGGCCAGCGCCCGGGTCAGCCCCTCCACGGCGGCCTTCGCCGTCGCGTACGGCAGCGCACCGGGCACCGGTCGGCGGGCCTGGTGCGACGAGACGTTGACGATCGCGCCGCCGCTGGCGTGGGCCAGGAAGTGGCGGACGGCGACCGCGGCGCCCACCACCGCCGGGCGCAGGTTCACGGTGATCAGGTCCAGCACCGTGTCGGCCGACGCGGAGTGCAGCGCGGCGTCGCGGACCACCGCCGCGTTGTTCACCCAGCCGGTCAGCGGCGCGGCCCGGTCCGCCAGCTCGACGGCGCGTTCGGCCACCTGCTCGTCGGCGGCGTCGCCGAGAACCGCGACGAGCCGATCGGCGGCCGGGTGGCCGGCCAACCAGTCCACAGCCTCGGCGTCGCGTTCCAGGACGACGACGGTGGCACCGGTGGCCACCAGCCGTTGCACCACAGCCCGGCCGACACCGCGCCCACCCCCGGTCACCACGTACGACGTGGGCACTGCTCAGCCCTGCGGGCGGCGGTGGACGACCACGCAGGCCAGCCCTGGCCCGGCGTGCGCCGCGATGACGGCACCCGCCTCGGAGACGTAGG
>NZ_JAGPXZ010000804.1:0-2647 GCF_018070305.1 Micromonospora sp. M51
GGGCGGTGGCACGATCGTGTCGGGGCAGTCGGGGTTGTAGCCGTCGAGGCGGATGAGTGCGTGGTAGTGGATGACGCCGCGTACCTGGAATTCGTAGACCTTGATGTAGCGG
The DNA here is from genome assembly GCF_018070305.1 of Micromonospora sp. M51. Taxonomy (NCBI): domain Bacteria; kingdom Bacillati; phylum Actinomycetota; class Actinomycetes; order Micromonosporales; family Micromonosporaceae; genus Micromonospora; species Micromonospora sp. M51. The sequence continues at coordinate 113 of NZ_JAGPXZ010000804.1, forward strand.
CGGCGCAGGTCCACGCCATGAGTCCGGCCGAGGCGGCGTAGCTCCCGGTCGACCTGTTGGATGGTGCGGCGCCACAGCTCGGGTGCTTCGTGGTTCCAGACCACCTGGCCGGTGTGGTCGTAGCAGTCCAGGCACAACGGCTGCCCGAGATGGGCGTCGGCGGCCTTGTGGCGTTGGCCGCAGCGCAGCTCCTGGCCGTGGGGGCAGGTCCGGCCGAACGGGTGGCAGACCGAGGCTCGGCAGGTGCAGCCGTCTTTCTTGCGGCAGTCCGCGGCGTGGACCTTCACGACCCGGTGGTGCACCGGCCCGAACGAGGGAGCGGTGGCGGTCAGGAAGATAGCGATGTGCTCGTTGAGCGGGGGTAGTCCCCATCGGTCGCCTTGCAGGCCGGCTTTGATGAGGTGGTAGGTGTCGCGGCGGTACAGCTCTGCGCAGGACGGGCAGACGGCGGCGCGGCGGTTGCCGCAGGGGGTGTAGATCGCGCCGTCGGGCATGTCCTCGGTGTCGACGGTGGCCATGCGGTTGCCGTCAGCGTCGTTGACGTGGATCTGCCCGGCGAGGCGGATCGGGTGCTTGCACGCCGAGGCGGCTTTGACGTGGCCGAGCCATTCGGGGTAGTCGGGGTCTTGGGCGCGGGCGCGACCGGACGCGACGGTGCGCGGGTCGTGCCCGCGTACCCACCCGTCAGCGGTCAGGTCACGGGTGGTGCGGGTGGGTGTAGCCCAGGGCCAGTAGCCGGCGGACTCAGCGGAGGCTCCCGTGCCCGAAACCGTGGTGGTTTCGGGCGCGAGAGGCAACGTCGAGGACGTCACGAAGTGGCTCCAACAGCCGTGCCGTTGTGTGCCTTGTCGTTGATGCTCGGTTGGGTGTTGAGGGCCGTCAGGATGTCGGCGGCCGTGTGGGTGGGGACGCGCAGTCGCACGGCGAGTTGGCCGGGGGTGATGGGTTCACCGTGGGCTTTCTCGTGGGCGCTGGCGACGATCCGGGCTCCGGAGAGCAGCGCGGGCGCGGGGCCGGCAGTTACCGCAGGCGCGGCGGGTGCCGGGGTCGGGTCCTTGTCGGTGGTGTCCGGGGTGGGCTCGACCGTCGTCGGGGTGTCGGTGTCCTCGCCAGAGGTGGGCAGGTCGTTGGGTTCGTGGACAGGTGCGGTGATCGCGGGTGTGGGGTTGGTGGCCGGGGTCGCGGCGGCCGGGCGGACCGTCGGCGAGGCGGGGATGTCGGGTGACGACGCCTCGGCGAGGGTGGCCGGCGCGGGTGCCGGGACGGGTTCAGTGGGCCGGGTGTTGGTGTGTTTGGCGGCGAGTAGAGCGGCGGTGGCCATGAGCATCAGGCCATCGACGGCGACGGGACCGAACCAGATGACGAGGGTTCCTTCGTCGTAGTGACGCAGGAGTCCGGACAGGTGTTGGTAGGACACGAACGCGGCAACCAGGGCGACGGGCGGCATCCCGACCCAGCGCAGCACGTCCCATCCCCAGCCCGAAGGCCACGGGGTGCGGGCAAGGATCTCGATGGCGATGAACAGGAACAGCGGCCAGACGATCGCGGAGACAACCGCGCCGGGCTCCGGGGTCCAGTTCTGCGGTGCGCCCTTGGGGGCGATGAAGGAGTGGGCGATGTTCGCGGCGACGGAGACGAGTCCGCCGAGGATCAGGCCGAGGTAGGCCCAGCGGGTGGGACGGAGGTTCGTCGTGGTCATGAGGTCACCTCAGGGGTGCAGTCGAGGCAGGTGCCGGTGCGGCGGGGGATGTAGTAGGGCTTGACCTGGCCGCAGTCGGTGCAGGTGCGTCGCGCGGTGAGCGCTTTGTTGATGGCCGCCTGTTGGGCGGGGGTGGCGGTGCGCTTGGGCATCGCCAGGTCGAGGCGGAACAGGTAGGCGATGCGCTTGCCGCGTCGCCACATGAGTTGCGCGGCGGGTTCCTGGCCGCCGGGGCGCAGCTGTCGGGCGCGGAGCTGACGGCGGGTCAGCAGCCCGTCGGGGGCGAACTTGAATGGGTAGGTCGGCAGGCCGTAGCGCTCGCCGGTCGGGTCGTAGAACGCCATCGGGTCCTCCGAGTCGTCGTCGGCCTGGTCGTGGTCGTCGCCGGCGGGGGTGCCGGTGGCGAAAGTGGGGTTTTCGTAGGTGTCGCGTTCGATGTCCTCGGGCAGGAACGCCGCCGAGCAGACCGCGCAGACGATGGCGCCCTCTTCGAAGGCGGCTTTGGAGATGCGCAGCTTGCGGGGGCACTCGCACTCGCACGAGACGCCGTTGTTGTTGTTCGTGCGGGTTTTGCCTTCCCCGGTCGGTTCCGGGTGGCGGTAGAAGCGCAGCGCGACGGCGAGGCCGGCGATGGTGGCCCGGTAGCGGGCGCGGGTGAGGTCGGTCAGGGTGCAGGGCGAGTAGCCGAGCTTGTCGTCCTTGATGGTGGACAGGCCGAGTTCGGCGGCGAGGGTGGCGAACTTCTTGTTGTGCCAGCGGCCCTGCCTGGAGGTGTCTTGGATGCCTCGCGCGTCGGCGAGGGGGCTGGTCGGACGAGCCAGGTCACGGGGCCGGTC
>NZ_JAGPXZ010000805.1:0-2630 GCF_018070305.1 Micromonospora sp. M51
CGTCACGCATCAACGGGTTCACCAACCGCCAGCCCAGCGTGGTGTCGTACACCTCCGCCGAGCGGGAGTACGCCGACGTCGCCTTCGGCATGACGAACGGCGCCCGGCTCATGCTCTCCACCCCGCCGGCGATCACCAACTCCGCGTCCCCGGCGACGATGGATCGGGCGGCGGTGGCGAGCGCGTCCAGCCCCGAGCCGCAGAGCCGGTTGACGGTGCCGCCCGGCACCTCCTCGGGCAGGCCGGCCAGCAGCGCCGCCATCCGGGCCACGTTGCGGTTGTCCTCGCCGGCCTGGTTGGCGCAGCCGAGCACGACGTCGTCGACCCGCGCCCAGTCCACCGAGGGGTGGCGGGCGACCAGTTCACGGATCACGTGCGCGGCCAGGTCGTCGGGGCGGACGCCGGCCAGCGCGCCCGCGTACCGGCCGATCGGGGTACGGACACCGGCCACCAGGTATGCCACGGTCATCGCGAGTCCTTAGGGGGTGCAGACGGCGGGGTGGGGCACGCCCACCGGGTCGCGGGGGCTGCCGGCCGCCAGGATATCCGCGCCGGCAGCGGATAGGTTGACGGCATGGCCCGGGCCCAGTTCAGCGCAGAGACCAGCGGCGGTGGCGCGTTCGTCCGCCAGCCGAACCGGTTCACCGGTCGGGTCACCGCCGACTCGACAGCCCCACCCGGCGGCGGCCCGGACGAGGAGGACCGTTGGCCACTGGAGGCCGGCCGTTACCGGCTGATCTGGTGCCGCGCCTGCCCCTGGGCACACCGGGCGAGGATCGTGCGCGGCCTGCTCGGGCTGGACGACGCGATCTCGCTGGGCACCGTCGACCCGATCCGGGACGAGCGGGGCTGGGCGTTCGCCCTCGACCCGGACGGCTTCGACCCGGTCCTCGGGGTGAGCTTCCTCTCCGAGGCGTACCTGGCCACCGACCCCGACTACACCGGCCGGGTGACGGTGCCGGCGCTGGTGGACACCCTGACCGGCCGGGTGGTCACCAACGACTACCCGCAGCTCACTCTCGACTTCTCCACCGAGTGGCGGCGGCTGCACCGGCCCGACGCACCGGATCTGTACCCGGTCGACCTGCGCCCCGAGATGGACGCGCTGATGGCCGAGATCCACGCCGACGTCAACAACGGCGTCTACCGGTGCGGGTTCGCCACCTCGCAGGAGGCGTACGACGAGGCGTTCCGGGCGCTCTTCGCCCGGCTGGATGCGCTCTCCGAGCGGCTGGCCGGGCAGCGTTACCTGATGGGCGACGCGATCACCGAGGCGGACGTGCGGCTGTTCACCACGCTGGTCCGCTTCGACGCGGCGTACCACGGGCACTTCAAGTGCAACCGCGACAAGCTGACCGAGATGCCGGTGCTCTGGGCGTACGCCCGGGACCTGTTCCAGACGCCGGGCTTCGGCGAGACGGTGGACTTCGACCACATCAAGCGGCACTACTACGGCACGCACCGGGAGATCAATCCCAGCGGCATCGTGCCACTCGGGCCGGACGAGTCGGGCTGGCGCACGCCGCACGGGCGTGGCTGAGCCGGGTCGGTCCGCCGCCCCGAGCGCGCCCACGACGGGCGGGGACATCGCCCGCCGGGCCGCCGGGTCCGCCGCGGCCGGCTGCACCCTGGCCGGCGCGGTGGCGGTGACGCTCGCCGTGGTCGCCGGTCCCGGTCCAGGGCTCACGGGGTACGTCAGCGAGGCGGGCATCGCCGGCAGCGCCCACGCCGCTACGTACCGGATCGGGATCCTGGCCCTCGCCGCCGCGTTGCTGCTGATCGGCGCGGCGCTGCCCCCGGGGGTGTGGGCGGCGGCTCCGGCGCTGCTCGCCACCGGGGCCGTGTTCACCGCCGTGTCCGGGGCGGTGACCTGCTCCGACGGATGCCCGCTGCCACCGTTCGAGCGGGCGACGACGGCGGACCTGGTGCACGGCGGCGCGAGCATCGCGGCGACCGCGGCGGTGGTCTTCGCCATGATCACGCTTGCCGTCTCCGGGTCGGTCGGCAGCATGGTGCGCCGACTGGCGGGCGGGGCCGCCGTGCTGGCCCTGCCGCTCTGCGCCACTGTGGGGTTGGCGATGCTCGTCATCGGCCGGGGCACACTGGTGGGGGTGCTGGAACGACTGATCCTCGCCCTCGCGGTGCTGTGGGGCCTGTGCACCGCCACCGCACTGGCCCTCTGTAAGGAGCCTCACCCCGACCGGTCCTTCCAATAAGCGGGAATCGGCGTAACGTCGGCGAGCGATGACCAATGTCTGGGGCCTCACTGTCCGCCTGTATGTCGATCTCCGACTGCAGGCCAGTGGCATCTGTCCGGGCTAGCCGTTTCTACGCCTGCCCCGATCGGACCGGACAATTGGATAGATCTTCATGCCCTTCAGCCTGCGCAAAATTCCCTTCTCCGTGCAGATCCTGCTCGGCCTCGTGCTCGGCGTGGCGCTGGGCTTCCTGGCCCGCACCAACGACCTGAGCTGGCTGACCAGCACCCTGCACACCGTCGGCAGCCTCTTCATCCAGCTGCTCAAGCTGGCCGTGCCGCCGCTGGTCTTCACCGCCATCGTGGTCAGCGTGGTCAGCCTGCGTGGCGTCGCCAACGCCGCCCGGCTCGCTCTCAAGACCCTGATGTGGTT
>NZ_JAGPXZ010000806.1:0-2630 GCF_018070305.1 Micromonospora sp. M51
AGGTGCGGCCGTTCCTCGGCGACGGTCCCCGCCCGGAGGCGCGGCACCTCAAGCGGGCCGCCCGGATCTCCGGCGCGGTGGGGCTGGCCGCGGTGGGGCTGGCCGCCGCGTACCCGGTGACCCTCGGCCGGCTGATCGGCGCCGTGGGCCGGCGCGGGTTGACCGCCGTGACCGGCGGGCGCGTGCGGGCCGGCGGGACCGGGCTGGCAGCCGGGGTCGGCACGCGCGGACTGGTCGGGCGGCGTGGGTTGGCCGTCGGGGCCGGCGGGCGCGGGCGGGCCGGCGGAGTGGACGCGGGTGTCGGGGTGCGGCGGGGGAACGGGCGGTGAGTGGCGGGCTGCTGGTGGCCGGCACGACGTCCGACGCGGGCAAGAGCGTGCTCACCGCCGGCATCTGTCGCTGGCTGCACCGCCAGGGCGTGAAGGTGGCGCCGTACAAGGCGCAGAACATGTCGAACAACTCGGCCGTGGTCGTCGGGCCGGACGGGCGCGGCGGCGAAATCGGGCGCGCCCAGGCCATGCAGGCCGCCGCGTGCGGGCTCGCACCCGACCTGCGGTTCAACCCGGTGCTGCTCAAGCCGGGCAGTGACCTGGCCAGTCAGGTGGTGCTGCTGGGCGAGGCGGTCGACACGATCACCGCCGGCACCTTCCGGCAGTTGCGCCCCCGGCTCGCCGAGACCGCGTACGCCGCGCTCGCCGAGCTGCGCGAGACGTACGACGTGGTGATCTGCGAGGGCGCCGGCAGCCCCGCCGAGATCAACCTGCGGGCCGGTGACTACGTCAACATGGGGCTGGCCCGGCACGCCAACCTGCCCACCATCGTCGTCGGCGACATCGACCGGGGCGGTGTGTTCGCCTCGATGTTCGGCACCGTGGCCCTGCTCGACCCGGCCGACCAGGCGCTGATCGCCGGCTTCGTGATCAACAAGTTCCGGGGTGACCGCGGACTGCTCCAGCCGGGTCTGGACATGCTGCGTCAGGTCACCGGCCGTCCCACGTACGGGGTGCTGCCCTGGGCGCTGGACCTGTGGCTCGACGCGGAGGACTCTCTCGCCTACGGCCGGGTGCTCGGGCGCCCCGCCGCCCCGCACGGCACCGAATGGCTGGACGTGGCCGTCGTTCGCCTGCCCCGGGTCAGCAATGCCACCGACGTGGAGGCGCTCGCCACCGAGCCGGGTGTCCGGGTACGCCTCACCATCGAACCGGCCGAGCTGGCCGCCGCCGACCTGGTCGTCCTGCCCGGCTCCAAGTCCACCGTCGCCGACCTCGCCTGGCTGCGCGAGACCGGCCTCGCCGACGCGGTCGCCACCCATGTGGCGGCCGGCAAACCTCTGCTCGGCCTCTGCGGCGGCTTCCAGATGCTCGGCCGCGCCATCCACGACCCGGTGGAGAGTCGGCAGGGCAGCGTGCCGGGGCTCGGTCTGCTGCCCATCGAGATCACCTTCGATCCGCGCAAGACCGTGCGGCAGTCGGTGGGCACCGGCCACGGTGGCCTTCCGGTGCACGGCTACGAGATCCACCACGGGTACGTGTCCCAGGCCGACCCCGGCCTGCCGCCGCTGCTGACCGGCGACGACGGTGTCGGAGAGGGGGCCGTGCTCGGCGCGGTACACGGCACGCACTGGCACGGGGCGTTCGAGTCCGACGGCTTCCGCCGGTGGTTCCTCACCGAGGCGGCTCGCCTGGCCGGCCGCAGCGGGTTCCGGGTCGCACCGGCCACCAGCTTCGCCGCCGCCCGGGAACGCTCGCTTGATCTGCTCGGCGACCTGGTCGAGGAACACCTGGACACCGATGCCCTCTGGCGTCTCATCGAAGCCGGCCCACCCGCCGGCCTCCCCTTCATCCCACCCGGCGCGCCACCCTCCTGACTGGGACACCGTCCCCTGGGGACTGTGCAGGTGGGGACCGCCCATGATCGTGCTCGATCGTTGTTCCAGGGGCCTCTCCGCGCGAGGAGGGGCCTGTTTCGTGGATCGAGCGCGATCGTGAGCCGGGCTGCCCGCCGGTGGTGGGCGCCCGGTGGTGGGAGTCAGGGGCGGACGTCGGCGGGGCGGTCGGTGGTGGGCAGGCCCGCGGCGAGCCAGGCGTCCACACCGCCGATCATGTCGGTGGCCCGGCGCAGCCCGAGGGTCTGCAAACTGGCGGCGGCCAGGCTGGAGCTGTAGCCCTGCCGGCACACCAGCACGATCTCCCGGTCGTACCCGGTGGCCTCCGGGATCCGCCAGGCGCTGGCCGGATCGAGGCGCCACTCCAGTACGGTCCGGTCGATGACGACCGCGCCCGTCAGGTCGCCCTGTTCGCGGCGTTGCAGGTCGGTACGGGTGTCGACCAGCAGCGCGCCGCCGCGGACCGCCTCGACGGTCTGCTGCGGAGTCAGTCGGTGCAGCCCGGCGCGGGCCTGTTCGAGCAGGGCGTCTATGCCGGGGCTCATCACGTCTCGGAGCACCACCCGATCATCCCGATTCGGTGGCACCCCGGGCGGCGAACGGGCCGCCCGTCACCCGTCGTCGCCCCAATTCCCCCGGACGTGACGGTGGCCGGCCAGGGCGACCAGCCGGACGGGGCACGGTGGCCCACCCTGGCCCCTCAGCCAGCATGATCGACACGGCCGCGCGGGGGCCCGTCGGCAGG
>NZ_JAGPXZ010000807.1:0-2629 GCF_018070305.1 Micromonospora sp. M51
ACCTTCACCACCGCCACCCTGCCCGAGCCGGTGGACGCCCGGGTGCGGATCCACCCGGTGGCGGCGCGGCTGGCGGCGGCGATGCGGTTCTCCGGGCGGTGGACGGAGCAGGCGTTCAGTCAGCGGGCGACAATGCTCGGCCGGTCGGTGACCGCGGCCGGGCTGCAACCCACCGGTGCCATCCGGTACGCGCGTTTCGACAGGCCGTGGAAGCCGTGGTTCCTGCGCCGCAACGAGGTCGTGCTGCCGGTCGTGGAGTGAGCTATCGGAGCTGCCGGCGGTCGTCGATGCTCGGTCGGGCCAGCAGCACCGCCATTCCCAGCCCGGCGAGCAGCCCGGCCAGTGAGACCAGCAGATCGGAGTCGGCGGCGTTGATCGGGCTGTTGCCGGCCAACGAGGTGAACGCCGCGCCGATCGGCAGCGCGATCATCATGGGGACGGCAGTGGCCACCAGAAACACGACCGGGCCCACCAACGCGAGGAGAGCCGCCACCCCGTGATGCCACCAGACCGGCCGGCCGCCCGGCCAGTCCCAGGCCAGCAGGGTGACCCCGGTGAGCAGCACCGCACCGAGCGCGGCCACCGGCAGCAGGCGGGAGCCGGGCGCGACGGCACGAACCAGCCCCACCCCGAGCAGGGCGGCCCCCGAGACGCCGGCCGCCAACGCGACGCGGGCCCGGGTCCGCGCCGGAGCCGCCGCCAGCCCGGCGCCGACCGCGACGGCCACCAGCAGCGCCGCCGTGGCCAGGGCGCCCTGGTTCAGCTCCGGCTCCCGGTCGGTCGGTGACTCCATCGCGGCGGCCACCAGCGTCAGCACCCCGGCCACGCAGGCCGCGCCGGTCAGCACCCGCCGGTCGGTGGCCGCAGGCGCGCCGCGCTCCCGCTGTGGCCGGCCAGGCTCGCGTGCCGAGGACGTGCGGCGCTCCCACCACAGCGGAACCGCCGCCACCCCGCCGAGCACGGCGCAACCGCCGACGGCGAGCAGCACCGTCGCGTCGACGCCGATCGGGTCGGCCCGGTCGATCGCCACGTCGGCGGCGACCCAGCAGCCACCCAGCAGCACCGCCGGGCCGCCCCACCGCTGCTGACCGCGCCCGGCCAGCACCAACCCGAGCGACACCGCCATGATCGCCATGAACCGCAGGTCGCGCGCCCAGTAGGCGTTGTTGCCCGGCAGGCGCTCCGACCACGGGCCGAGCGGCTCGGTCAGCGGTTGCCACCTGGTCATGCCGTACGCCCAGAGCAGCACGGCGACGGCGGAGAGGAACAGCCCGACCGGGCGCGCGGATCGCATCCATGGACGGTAACGGCCGGCTGGGCTCCGCGGGGGGCGCGGTCATCCGCCGACCGGTGACCGGGCGGGACGGTGACGCAGCAACCGCCACGTCGGCAGCACACTCGACAGCACCGCGAGCAGCAGACACAACCCCACCACCCCGGCGACCACCGGCCACGGCACCATCAGGTCGACAGGGGCACCGACCTGCTCGGCGAGGCCGGCACGGACGCTGAGCAGGCCGACGAACGCGACAGCCCCACCCAGCAGGGCGCCGATCAGCACCACCAGTGCGGACTCGGCGGTGACCAGCCAGATGACCTGCCGTCGGGTCGCCCCGGCCATCCGGATCAGCCGCAGGTCGGCGGCGCGGCCGGCGGCGGCCAGCAACAGCGTGTTGGCCACCGCGATGGCACCGTAACCGGCCGACACCCCGATCAGCAGCAGTGTGAAGAGCCAGACGAGGCGGTCCTCGGCGGCGTCCGCCTCGGCCGCCCAAGCCGGGACGTCGAGGATCCGCGCGCCGACGGGCGGATCGATCCGGTCCCGGAGGTACACGGTGGAGGTCAGCGCCGACGGGTCGTGCGCCCGCACCACGGCCCGGGGTACGAGCAGGTCGCCGGGGATCGAGGTGTCGGTGACCACGGCGACGACGCGCAACGACACCGACGTCCCGTCGGCGAAGACCACCGGGTACGGCTCGGACGGCAGCAGGTTCGCCGACGCGGTGACCACCACGGTGTCGGCGCCCGTCAGGTCGTCCAGCGAGCCGGCGACGACGGTGAGTACCCGGTTCGCGGCGGCGAAGCCCTCCGGCTCCACGCCCAGCGCCGTCAGCGGCCGGTCCTTCGGCGGCGTCGCGGGGTCGGTGCGGTAGACGGTGGTGGGCAGGAGCGCGGTGCCGCCGGTCGCGGCGACGGCCCGGTCGGACAGGCCGGGCGCACGGTCCGGCACGACGATCCAGCCGGCGTTCACGTTGTCCGCCCGACCGGCCGCGTACGCGGCGCTGGTGGTGCGCACCATCCCGGAGACCAGCACCGCGAACGCGACGGTGAGCAGCACCGGAGCGGCGATGGCGGCGGTCCGCCGGGTCGCTGTCAACGCCCCGCCCCGGACCAGCATCCCGATCGCACCACCGGGGCGACGCACCGGGGAACGCAGCAGCCGCACCAGCGGCCCGACCACCACCGGGGCGAGCACTGTGGCACCGGCCACCAGGGCCATCACCGCGTAGAGCGCGTACTGCGCCGCCACCCGAGCCTCGTCGGCGGTTGCCGTGCCGACACTGAGCGCCACCCCCGTCGCGAGGAGCAACGTCCCCGTGGCGGCGCGCAGCCGGCCGATCGGCCGCTG
>NZ_JAGPXZ010000808.1:0-2628 GCF_018070305.1 Micromonospora sp. M51
CTCCACCAGCGCGGGCGCCAGCCGCCACTGCAGGCCGATCAACCGGGCCGCGCCACCGGCGTACGCCTCGCGGCGCGGCCGGCGCAGCAGCCGGACGATGGTCTCGGCGACCACCTCCGGCGGGTAGATCGGAGGCGGCGGCACCAGCTCCCGGCCGCTGTGATTGCCGGTGTGCCGGAAGAACGGGGTGTCGATGGTGGCCGGCAGCACGGTGCAGACGGAGATGTGCCCCCGGCCGGTGACCCGCAGCTCCTGACGGACGGTGTCGGCCAACCCCCGGATGCCGTGCTTGGTGGCGTTGTACGCAGACTGGTACGGCATGGCCACCTCGGCCAGCACCGAGGCGTTGTTGACCAGCACACCGCCACCGGCGGCGCCGAGGTAGGGCAGGGCCGCCTTGATGCCGTGCACCGCCCCGAGCAGGTTGACCTCCAGCACCCGGCGGAACTCGGCGACCGGGATCTCGTCGAACAGACCCACCGCGCTGACCGCGGCGTTGTTCACCCAGGCGTCGATCCGACCGAACTCGGCCACCGCCTGTTCGGCCAGCCGCCGCACCGACTCCAACTCGGTCACGTCGGTCGGTACGACGAGCGCCTGACCGCCCAGCTCCCGGCAGCGCTGCGCGACCTGTCGCAGGGCCGGCTCACTGCGGGCGGCCAGCACGACGGCGGCACCCCGGCGGGCCAGTGCGTAGGCGGTCGCCGTGCCGATCCCGCTGGACGCGCCGGTGATCACCACGGTCGAATCGTCGAGACTGCGGGTCAGCGGCATTCCTGAGCGGTACCCCCGGCCGGACCTGGTCACACCAGCGACAGGTTGTCGATCACCATCGAATCGTGCGGTCGGGTGTCACCTGTGCTTGCTGTGGCGCAAGTGTCGGTGGCAGTCGGGCGGACTCTTCCTGATCTGCCAGGTTTCGACTCAGCGTCGCGGGGTTAATGGGACGCTCTGACCGGGAGGACCACCGCCGAGGAAAGATCGCAGGGAGGTGACCCATGCGCGTCGGCCTCGTCTGCGCGCACGCCAGCTCATACCGCCACGCCGACGGCCCACCGGTCGGCACTCGACAGCACATCGCCAGGGTCGCCGCGGAACTGACCGAGCGGGGCCATGACGTCCGGCTCTACGTCCGCCGGGACGACCCGGCGCTGCCGGCGACGATGAACGTCGACGGCTACCAGGTGCACCACGTGCCGGCCGGCCCGCCCACCGCACTACCCACCGCCGAGCTGATCCCGTACGTGACGGAGGTCGGCCGTTGGCTGGCCGACGAGTGGTCCGGTGCCTGGCGGCCCGAGGTGGTGCACGGGCACTACTGGGTCGGCGGCCTGGCCGCCGCACACGCCGTTCGGGAGACCGACATCCCGGTGGTGCAGACGTTCCACTCGCTCGGCGTCGAGCAGCTGCGTCACCTGGGCGGTCACTACGACGGGCCGGGGCAGCGGATCACGCTGGAACGCGCGCTGACCCGGGCCGTCGACATCGCCGTGGCCCAGTCCAACGACGAGGTCGACGAGCTGACCCGGATGGGTCTGCAACGCAGCTCGGTCGCGTTGGTGCCGGCCGGCGTCGACATCGACCTGTTCCATCCCGACGGCGAGGCCGCGCCGCGCGAACAGCGGCCCCGCATCCTCTCGGTGGGCTCGCTCGCCGCCGGGCACGGCCAGGAGGACCTGATCCGGGCGATGCGGCTGGTCGGCGACGCCGAGTTGGTGATCGCCGGTGGGCCGCCGGCCGACCAGTTGGCCAACCACGCGGAGGCGCGCCGGCTGCGCGAGCTGGCCGAACAGATCGGCGTCGTCGACCAGGTGCGGCTCGTCGGGGCGGTGCCGCACGACCAGATGGCCACCTGGTACCGGTCGGCGGACGTGGTCGCCTGCACGCCGCACTACTCCTCGGCCGGGCGGGTCTCGCTGGAGGCGATGGCCTGCGGGGTGCCGGTGATCGGCTACGCGATGGGCGGCCTGGCGGACGCCGTCGTCGACGAGGTCACCGGCCGCCTGGTGCCTCCCGGTGACGTACGCGCGCTCGGCGTGTCGCTGCGTCGGCTGCTCGCCGACAACGCCGGCCGGTTCGCGTACGGACACGCCGCGGTGGACCGGGTGCGCAGCAGCTACACCTGGGAGCGGACCGCCGGTGCGTTGGAGCGTCTCTACGAGCGGGTGGTGAGCCGGCGCAAGCCGGTCGAGGCCTGAGCGGGGCGGTGCCGCGACACCCGCGGGCGCGGTGTCGGCCCGCCCGGCCGGGCCAGCGGCGGCCGGTCAGCCGGTCCGGCCGGCACCCACCATGGCGGGGTCCCGCCGGGGAGCCACCGAACGGTGCTGCTGCGGTTCGGCGTACCGGGTCAGGCCGATCACCGCGGCCAGGGTGACCAGGAAGCCGGCCGCGGCCAGCCACTCCCGCCCCGGCCAGATCTTGTCGTTGAGCAGCAGCAGGCCGACGATCGCGGCCGGCACCGCCCCGGCGGCGTCCATCGCGGCGACAGCGGCGGTCGTCGAGCCACGCTGCATGGCCAGACCGAGCAGCAGCTGACCGACGATCGAGTGGACGATCAGCAGGTAGAACAACGGGTTGACGAGGAACGCCTCGGCGGACGGCGCGGACGCCAGAGGCCGGGCGGCGACA
>NZ_JAGPXZ010000809.1:0-2624 GCF_018070305.1 Micromonospora sp. M51
CCCTCCGTAGCCAAATACCCGGCCGACCTTACCGACGCAACCCGCCTGATCAGGGGATATCCACGGCACGGCCGACTCCGACTGCGGAAAGCACGCTGGCCCGCCGGAATATCCGGCGGGCCAGCGGGTCAGACCGGGGTCAGGCCTTGGCGACCGGCTCCCGGCGGGTCCGCGTGAACGCCAGCCCACCCAGCACCAGGCCGGCGAGACCGGCGACGAGACCGGCCACACCGAGGCCGACAGCGAGCCCGTTGCCGTCGTCGTCGTCATCGTCGGGCGATGCGACGGCGGCGCTCGGCGAGGCCGAACCCGCCGGCGCGGCCGCAGCGGCCAGGGTGAGCACCGGCGCCGGGTGCTCCGGCTCCTCGGCACCCGCCGCCACCGGTTCGTCGATCCAACGCGAGATGTTGCCGTCCGAGTAGGTCTGCAGGGTCTTGAAGATCATCGAGTCGACCTGCGGCAGCGGCCCCAGCGACACCGGGAACTCCTGGAACTGCCCCGGCTTCACCCCCGCGTCACCGGAAGCCGTCCAGGTGATCTTGGAGACCGCCTCGGTGAGCTGACTGCCGTGCACCTCGATCGGCGGGTCCACCTTGCGCTTCTCCGTGGTGACCGTCCAGCCGGGCACCGGCATCGTCGACACCGAACCGACCGGGGCGTTCTCCGGCAACACGACCTCCAGCTTGGTGGTCGACGCGGTGTCGCTCTCGTTCGGCACCCGGAACGCCACCCGGGCGTAGCCGCCCTGGGTCGCCTCCTTCGGGTTCACCGTGACGTGCGCGGACGCCGGCCCGGCGAAGCCGAGCACAGCGGTGGCGGCGGCGGTGAACGCCAGGGCGGCAGCGGCGGTTGCGGTGCGCCGGAATCGGGTCATGGGTTTCGCGAACCTCTCTAACGGATGGGCACGGTGGCGGTCACCGTGGCCTGGTCGATGTCGGTCGTTCGGGCGGTGATCTTCAGTTGCCACTCGCCGGAGGTCGGCAGGCTGATGTCGCCGTAGGCGTGACTGTCCGTCAACCGCAGCAACGGCACCTCGATCGGCTCGATCCCGGCCGAGGGCAGCGCGACTGTCGCCTTCCACTCCGCGACCAGCAACGGCTGGTTGTTCTTGTCGTACGCGTACAGGTGCACCGAGTTGTTGCCCCGCTGGGCCGGGCTCACCTCGACCTCCACTGCCAACAACGGGTTGTCCAGCCTGGTGCTGAAGAAGCCGGACTCGGACCCGGCCGACGGGCCGGCCACGGCGGTGCGGGCGGGCGTGGTCTGCACGAGCGTGGCGGACACCGCCAGCACCACCACGGTGACTGCCAACTCCACCAGGACCGCCCGGCGCACCGGCACCGGGCGTTGCGCCGCGACCCGGCTGCGCACCAACTGCCGGGAGTACGCGGCCACGGCGATGACAATCGCGAACAGCCCGATCTTGGCGAGCAGCAGACGCCCGTACGTGGTGTCGATCAGCGCCCGCGGGGTGGCCACCTCGATCAGCGCCTGGACGGTGCCGGCGAGCAACAGCGCCGAGACGGCGAGCGCCGCCCAGCGCGACCAGATCGGCAGGATCGCGCCCAGCTCCCGTTCGTCGGCCTGGCGCAGCAGGAAGACGGCGAGCATGAGCAGACCGCCCAGCCAGACCGCCATGCTGCCCAGGTGGACCGCGTCGACCACCACCGACACCGCCGGCGCCGGGGAGGCCGCCGGGTGCCCGGCCAGCGGCCAGGTCAGCAGGGCGGCACCGCCGAGCACGGCCAGGATGATCGCGTCCGCCCGACCGGCGGGCCGGGCCAGCAGCGGGCGGAGCAGGAAGATCGACGCCGCCAGCAGGCCGAGCCGGACCAGGTGGGCGGCGCCGAAGGCGCTGCCGAAGACACTGCCGAACCCCTCACCGGTGACGTCGAAGAGACCACCGCCGGCGGTGTAGGGCACCTGCAACCACAGGTCGGCGAGGGTGGCGAAGGCCACCAGACCGAGGCCGGTCCAGGCCAGCCGGGTCGGCCCCCGCCGGGAGAGCCGGCGCGGCCAGAGCGCGGCGAGCACCAACGCCGGCCCGACCAGCAGCACCAGACCCGCGTAGCCGAGGAAGCGGGCCACCTTCACCGCCGTCCCCACCACCGGGTTGGCGCGGCTGTCCGTGCCGGAGTCGACGGGCGGGGTCGAGGCGGCGCCGACCGAGTAGGTGAACGCCCCGGAGACCGGGTGACTGTCGGCGGAGATCACCCGGAAGCTGACCAGGTAGGTGCCGCGCGCGCCGCCCGGGTCCACCGGGATGGTCACCACGCCGCCGCTGAACGACGGTTCGCCCCGGTCGGCCCGGGACCCGTCCGGCGCGATGACCCGGATCTTGCCGGGCACCTTGCGGACCGACTCACTGAACGTGAGGACCACCTCGGACGGCCCGCTCGGCACGACGGATGAGGCAGCCGGACTGCTGCTCTGCAGCACCGCGTGGGCGCTGGCGGAGGTGGCTGGCGCGATCAACAAGGCGACGACGGTGACCAGGAGGCCGGCGGCGGCGGCCAGTCGGGCGGCCCAGCGGCGGGGGGCGACAGTCATGCCGGCCATGGTCGCCGATCGGTGTCCCGTTCGGCGACCCGAGGGGGGTGGCCGCGTCGGAGATCGCACGTCAT
>NZ_JAGPXZ010000081.1:0-13106 GCF_018070305.1 Micromonospora sp. M51
TCCTTGGCCCGACCCTCGCCGATCAACGCGGGCAGCCGGTGGGTCGCGCCGGCGCCGGCCAGGATGCCCAACCGCACCTCCGGCTGCCCGAAGACCGCCCGGCCCGTGCACACCCGCAGATCGCAGGCGTACGCCAGCTCCGCGCCACCGCCCAACGCCGGGCCGTCGACGGCCGCCACCGTCGGCATCGGCAGCGCCCGGATGCGGGCGAAGGCGGCCGAGTTGATCGCGGCGAGGGCGTCGGTGCGACCCCTCTCGCGGAGCTGGCCGATGTCGGCGCCACCGGCGAAGATGCCCGCCGTGCCACCGGTGAGCAGCAGCAGACGCGGACGGGCTTCCAACTCGGCGCAGACCTGGTGCAGCTCGGCGATCAGGTCGGCGTCGATGGCGTTGCGCTTCTCCGGCCGGTCCAGGGTGACCACCAGCCGGTCCGGCCGCTCCTCGATCCGCAGCCCGCTCACTGTTTGACACCGCCTTCCCAGCGGTAGAAGCCGTGCCCTGACTTCTTACCCAGCCGCCCGGCGGCCACCATCTCCTCCAGCAGCGGCGGCGGCGCGAACCGGTCCCCGTACGCGGTCTGGAGGGTGCGGGCGATGTCCAGCCGCACGTCCAGGCCGACCAGGTCGGTGAGCTCCAACGGCCCGATCGGATGCCGGTAGCCGAGCACCATGGCCTTGTCGATGTCCGCCGGGCTGGCCACCTCGTCGGCGACCATCCGGATCGCCTCCAGGCCGAGGGTGACCCCGAGCCGGGAGGTGGCGAAGCCGGGCAGGTCGCGTACGACGACGGGGTCCTTGCCCAGCCGGCCGGCGAGCGCGACGGCCGCGGCGGTGGTCTCCTCGGCGGTGGCCGGGCCGACCACGATCTCCAGCAGCGTCATCGCCCAGACCGGGTTGAAGAAGTGCAGGCCGAGGAAGCGCTCGGGCGCGTCCAGCCCGGCGGCCAGCGCGCCGATGGCGATGCTGGAGGTGTTGCTCCCCAGCAGCTCCGGGCGCAGCGCGGCGGCATCCCGCAGCACCGCCCGCTTCAGATCGAGGCGCTCCGGCACCGCTTCCACGATCACCTGGGGGGCGGGTGCCACCTCGGCGAGGGTGGGGCGCAGCGTCACCCGCTGTCGGTTCGCGGCGGCCTCGTCGGCGCTCAGCTTCCCGCGCTGCACCGCCCGCTCCCACAGCTCGGCGAGCCGGTTCTGCGCGGCCGCGCCCCGCTCGGGGTCCACCTCGACCACCTCGACGGCGTGTCCGGCGCCGGCCGCCACGTACGCGATTCCGAGCCCCATGGTGCCGGCCCCGACGACCACGAAACGATCGCTCATCACGCCTCCCTGCCCCGCCCGCCGACGCGCGGGGTCGCCGCCACGCCGGCCCGGGTGTCCCGCCCGCTCCGCTCGCTCATGCTGCGACAGTAGACAGCGCGACGACCCGGCCCATGCGTGGGGGAGCGCCGGATCGGGTACTGACGGCCCGTCAACCGAGGGAAGGACCGCATCGAGATGAGCCAGGCACCGGAGAGCGTCACCGACGGCGAGATCGTGGAGACCCGAGGCGACGAGCGGGTCGAACTGTTGCGCGCCGACACCAACAACGACGGTCAGACCGACGTGTGGGTGGTGGACACCGACGGCGACGGTAAGGCCGACCTGTTCCAGTTCGACACCGACGGCGACGGCAAGGTCGACATCACCATGGTCGACATCGACGAGGACGGCCAGCCGGACGAGGTGGTCGACGGCGACGGCGGTCTGCCGCCCGAGCAGCTCCCCCCGACCGTCCAGGTCTGAGACGTACGACGGCCCCCGCCTCCGCGCCGCGGAACGCGGGGGCCGTCGCTCAGCCGACGAGGCGCAGGGTGGCCAGGTAGTAGGGGGCGTCGCGGTCGTCCACATCGGTCAACCGCCAGCCGGTGCCGTGCACCAGGGCGGCGAACTCGTCCGCCGAGCAGACCAGGTAGTCGAACCATTCGGTGCTCAACTCGCGGTAGCGCAGCCGCAGCCGCAGTTGGCCACCGAGCCGACCGCGCCGACGGTTGCGCTCGTGGTAGCCGGTGTGCACCGGGTCGCGGGTGCCGTACGGGTCGGTGCCCTGCGCGATGATCTGCGCCCCGGGTCGGGCCAGCGCGGCGAGCGCGGCCAGGAACCCGGGGGCGCGCTCCCGCCCCTCGAACAGTCCGAGGTTGTTGCCGAGCAGCAGGAACGTGTCGTACCGGGCGCCGTCGGCGACGTGCGTCTCGACGGTGCCGTGCACCAGCCGCCGGACCCCGCGCCGCCGGCACACCTCCAGCGCGCCGGCGGAGGTGTCCAGCCCGGTGACCGGTACGCCGCGTTCCTGGAGGTGCAGCGCGATGCGGCCGGCTCCGGTGCCGATGTCCAGCGTCTCGCCGTGCGACCGGTCCACCGCGCGGTGGTCGTACGGCTGCCACTGCGCCGGCCCGTCCAGGTAGTGCGCGGCCGGAGCGCCGTTGATCAGCCCGTCGTCCCGTTCGATGATCTCGATGACCGGTCGCGGTAGCCGGCCACCGACCAGGGGTCGGGGGCCCACTCCGGTGGCCACGGCGAGCGTGTCCTGCAGCAGTTCGCCGATCACGTCACCGATTAGAGGCTCAACCGTCACGACGTTCACGCTATCTGGCCACTCAGCGGCCCGCGCCGGTCGTATCCTGGCGGCGTGACCATGCTGGACCGGCTGTCGGCCGAGAAGTACATCCTGCTCACGACCTTCCGTAAGGACGGTCGGGCGGTGCCGACCCCGGTCTGGGCGGTACGCGACGGTGACGCGTTGGCGGTCTGGACCCGGGCCGACTCGGGGAAGGTGAAGCGGATCCGCCGCAATGGCGACGTGACGGTGGCGCCGTGCGACGTGCGCGGTCGGCCACACGGGGCGGAGGTGTCAGCTCACGCGACGATCTACGGAGGTGGTGACACCGGTCGGGTCCGCGACCTGCTCAAGCACAAGTACCGCCTGATCGGTCGGCTGAGCCTGTTGGGCAGCCGGTTGCGCCGCGGCGAGGGCGGCACGGTCGGCATCCGGGTGACGTTGGCCGAGCCGCGGCGCTGATCCGCTGCCGGCGTCGTGCTCGGCGGGCATGGAAAGGGGCGGCGGATCGAGATCCACCGCCCCTGACCAAAAACTGTTGCCGGCTCAGTCGCCCTGCCGCTGCTGCGGGATCTGGCCCTGCAGCAGCGCCCTGACCTCCGACTCGCGGTACCGACGGTGGCCACCCAGGGTGCGGATGGCACTGAGCTTGCCAGCCTTGGCCCAACGGGTCACCGTCTTCGGGTCGACCCGGAACATCGACGCCACCTCGGCCGGCGTGAGTAGCGGCTCTGGTTCGTGCGTTCGCGATGCCATCGGTCACTCCTCCACATGTATAGACATCGGCCGGGGTCCCGCCGGCCGACGCGTCTCCCATGGTCCGGCTAGTCCCCGATGTCCGACATGGGCCGAACGGATGAAGGTCCCTAGACGGACGGATGAACCATGCCCGATTTTTACGACTTTTACACGGCAGAAAGTACCTTATTGGGACTCATGATCACGGTTCGTGATGCGTCAACTACGAGCGCAACTCACCTTGGGAGCGCTCCTAGGGTGATATGCCCTAGTTGCACCGCTCCAGCAGCTGCACCGCGCGCCACCGTGCCACCAACTTGTCGTACGCGGCGGACGCCTCCTCGGCCTCGCCGCGCGACAGCCCGGCGAGGCCGCCGGCGACCAGCTCGGGCGAGTCGTCAGCGGCCAGGGTCTCGTCGGAGAGCAGGTCGACCAGACCCCCGTAGTCCAACTCGACCATGGACCGTGGGTGGAACTCCTCCAGCCAGCGGGCCGCCTCCTCCACCGCCTCGGTGATCGGCGCCTCGCCCACCGACTTGCGCAGCACCGACAACGCCCGGGACGAACGGCGTCGGGCCTTGGAGATCTCGGTGCGGTAGCGCAGCGCCCGCCGGCCCGGCTGGGTGACCAGGTCCCGCTCCGTCGGGTCGAAGAGCACGAACCACCGCAGCGGTACGCCCCAGGTGGCGATCTGCTCGTGCACCCGGGGCACCCCGTGCTCCAGCACCCGGGCGCCACTGCGCCAGTCATCCACCACCGCCCTGGCCTGCCCCGCGAGCACCGGCGGCACGAAGGCGTCGGCGAGCACCGAGGGCACCCCGTCCCGGGCGCTGAGCGCGGCCTCAGCGACCCGGATGCGCAAGTTCCACGGGCAGACCAGCAGGCTGTCGTCCGTCTCCAGGACGTACGCCTCCTCCGGCAGGTCGGGCAGCCGGGTCCAGCCGGCGCCCAGCGCCTCGATCACCGCCGTCCGCTGCCGACCGGGCCCTTCGACCGGGCCGATCGCGCGCCCCTCCGAGACGTACCGGCGCCAGTAGCTCTGCCGGTCTCGATCGAAGGCGGCCAACGGTTCGTACACGCGCAGGTAAGAAGCGAAGAGCGACGGCACCGCGCGATCCTCCCACGAACCACGCCCGTACGCGGTCAGCGGCCGGAGCACGCGCGCCGCACCGTGGGACGGCGCAGGCGTGTCGAGCGCCCGCGCGGCGGCCGATACTAGGCTCGATCACACCGGCAGCATCCCCGCCGGGGTCCACCAGGTCCGCGCCCCACAAGGACGCACACCACAGTAGGAGCCAACCATGGGCGTATTCGCCAGCACCGACGACCCGGGATCGACAGGTCACGAACAGGTCGTGTTCTGCCAGGACAAGCAGAGCGGCCTGAAGGCGATCATCGGGATCTACTCCACCGCGCTGGGCCCGGCGCTCGGCGGCACCCGCTTCTACCCGTACGCGAGCGAGGACGAGGCCCTCGCCGACGTGCTGGACCTGTCCCGTGGGATGGCGTACAAGAACGCGCTCGCCGGGCTGGACCTGGGCGGCGGCAAGGCGGTCATCTGGGGCGACCCGGAGCAGATCAAGAGCGAGGCGCTGCTGCGTGCGTACGGCCGCTTCGTGGAGTCGCTGGGTGGCCGCTACTACACCGCCTGCGACGTCGGCACCTACGTGGCGGACATGGACGTCGTGGCCCGCGAGACCCGGTACGTGACCGGGCGCAGCGTGGAGCACGGCGGGGCCGGTGACTCGTCGATCCTCACCGCCTGGGGTGTCTTCCAGGGGATGCGCGCCGCGGCCCAGCACGTGTGGGGCACCCCGAGCCTGCGCGGCCGGCGGGTCGGCGTGGCCGGCCTGGGCAAGGTCGGCAAGTACCTCACCGGGCACCTGCTGGAGGACGGCGCCGAGGTGGTCGCCACCGACGTCAACCCGAAGGCGCTGACGTGGGTGCGCACCAACCACCCGCAGGTCACCCTCGTCGACGACTCCAGCGCGCTGGTCGCCGCGGATCTCGACGTGTACGCACCGTGCGCGCTGGGCGGCGCCCTGAACGACGACACCGTGCCGGCGTTGCGCGCCAAGGTGGTGACCGGGGCGGCGAACAACCAACTCGCTCACCCGGGCATCGAGAAGCTGCTGGCCGACCGGGGCATCCTCTACACCCCGGACTACGTGGTCAACGCGGGCGGCGTCATCCAGGTGGCCGACGAGATCGAGGGCTTCAACTTCGAGCGGGCGAAGCTGCGGGCGACCCGGATCTACGACACCACCCGCGAGATCCTGCACCTGGCTGACGCGGAGGGCGTGCCGCCGGCGGTGGCCGCCGACCGGCTGGCCGAGCGGCGGATGGCGGACGTCGGCCGGCTGCGCGCCATCCACCTGCGCTGAGGCTTCCCGGAGGCGGATCGACGAGATCCGCCTCCGGGCCGCGGCTGCCGGCATGGCTGGGTAAGCTGAGCCCGGGTCAAGTTTGATGCGGTTTGTCCGGTGTCACGGGCGCTAACCGTTCCGCTCCTTACCCGGTACACTGGGTGACGGCCGGATCGACGCGACGCGCAGAGCCGGCTGACGGTAACCCGAGGTGCCGAACGTTGGCATCCCCATGTACCGTAAGAGCCACGAGAGATGCCTGACGTCATCGGGGCCCGCCTTCGGGCTGCCCCGCATTCTGTGCGAGGGGGTCGAGCCATGGGGCGCGGCCGTGCTAAGGCCAAGCAGACTAAGGTGGCGCGGGAGTTGAAGTACCACTCCCCGAACACCGACCTCACCGCCTTGCAGCGCGAACTGGCGGGTGCTGGTAAGTCTGAGCACCACTTCGACGACGACTCTAAAGAGTTCGTCGACGACGATGATGAGGATCACGCGGACGACGATCCGGATCCCTGGGTCCGTCCGACCCGCTGACCTCTCGACGCAGCTGAGCACGCGGTAACCCCCGCGTGCTCACGCACGTCCTGTGCAGGTGCAGTCGCCGACGATCAGGGGCCTGGCCCGACCGGAGCCATCCGGCCGCTCGACAGGCCCCTGACAACGGCTCCCCTCAGCGCGGGCGGTTGTTCCAGTTGTAGAACGTCGGGATGTTCTCGAAGTGGTTCCATGCGCAGACCGCGCTGGAGCCGTCTCCGCCCGACACCTCCGCGCGCAGCCGCCGTGCGTCCTCGGCCTCCTGGAGCAGCGCGACCAGCGCGGGACCCGCGTCCCGCACCCGTTTGGTCACTCCGTCGTCCGCTTCGTGCTCAGGCCGCCGGTGCCTGGTGATCTCGGGCATGCTCCAACACTCCCTCCAATAGGCGGATCTTGCTGTTGCGGCAGTGCTCGGTCTCCGTACCGTCGAAACGCCCCAGCTCGAAGTAGCGGTTGGCGGCGTGACCACCACCGCAGAAACCGAAGTACGGGCAGGACGTCCGACACGCCTCCACCCCGGCCAGGAACTCCCCCACCCACGGCGTTGCCGCCGCGTCGCCGAGGATCTGCGCCAACGGGGTCGCCAGCACGTTGCCGCTGCTGAAGTCGCCGTAACGGGGATCGGTGAAGCCGGCCAGCTCGGGCGACAGCACGATCACCGAGCCGTCGTGACCGATCGTCGGGATCGGGTCCAGTTGCCGGGGCAGCAGCCCGTCCACCGAGTTGTCGAGCACCGCCGCGGCGTAGCGCAACGACCACTCGATCTCGCGGAGGTGGATCCGGGGCTCCCGGCGCCACGCCCCGACCAGCTCCGCCCAGAACGCCGACACCGCCAACGGGTCGTGGCGGTTGTCGCGGGTGTTGACACCCTCGGTCTCCTCGATGTTGATGCCCAGCACGTCGCAGCCCAACTCAAGGAAGTAGTCGTACAGCTCGGTGGCGAGCCCCGGCTCCGGGCGGGACACCACCGCCAGCGCGGAGAAGGGCAGACCGCGCCGGCGCAGCGCCGCGATGCCGTGCAGAATCCGGTCGTACGCCGGCTGACCGCCCCGGTTGACCCGGTCGCCGTTGCGCGCCCGGGGCCCATCGACGCTCACGCTCACCCGCATCTCGTGCCGGACGAAGAAGTCACACCAGTCGTCGTCGATGAGGGTGGCGTTGGTCTGCACAGGGTGCTCGACCTCGGGCCCGAACGGCGCGATCAGATCGGCCAGGTGCTCCCGACCGGCGGCCAGTGGCTCGCCGCCATGCCACACCACCGAGAAGCGACCGGTCGCCGCCCACGGGTTCACCGCTGCCGCGACCGCCTCGGCCACCGCCACCGGCATCCGGCGGTCGGCCGCCCGAAACGGCAGGTAGCAGTACGCGCAGTCGAGGTTGCAGAGGGTCGTGGGCTGCATCACGACGTACGACGGGACGGCGGCCAGACCGCGCATCCCGCTGAACGACTGTCCCCGAGCAGCCATCGCCCTCCTCCGCCTAGCCTGAGGGTGCCCTTCAGGCTAGGCGGCATTGGCCACTCGGGTGAAGCCCTGATCAGGTGCCCGTACGATCACCGGAGGGTGATCATCCTCGGGTGTGCTGACCCACCATCTGCACGTTGCCGGTGCCCTCGATGATCTCGCCGGCCTGCCACGCCTCGACGCCACGGCCGGTCAGAGTGGCCAGCGCGCGGTCGGCGTCCTCGGCCGACACGATCGCGAACATGCCGACGCCCATGTTGAAGGTCGACTCCATGTCCTGGTCGTCGATCCGGCCCTTCGTCTGGATCAGATCGAAGATCGGCTGCGGCTTCCAGGTGGACCGGTTGACCACCGCGTCGACGTTCTCGGGCAGCACCCGGACCAGGTTGCCGGGGATGCCGCCACCGGTGATGTGGGACAGCGCCCGCACCTCGGCCTCGGCGATCAGCTTGAGGCAGTCCTTGGCGTAGATCTTGGTCGGGGTGAGCAGCTCCTCACCGAGGGTCCGCTGCCGACCGAAGTCGTCGATCACGATGTCCAGACGCATCCGGGCCGCGCCGAGCAGCACGTGCCGGACCAGCGAGTATCCGTTGGAGTGCAGGCCGGAGGAGCGCATGGCGATCACCACGTCGCCCACCTCGACCCGCTCGGGGCTGAGGATGTCGGCTTCCTCGACCACACCCACACCGGTCGCGGAGATGTCGTACTCGTCCGGGCGCAGGACGCCGGGGTGCTCGGCGGTCTCCCCGCCCAGCAGCGCGCAGCCGGCGTAACGGCAGCCGTCCGCGATGCCCGCGCCGATCTCGGCGACCTTGTCCGGAACGACCTCGCCGGTGGCGATGTAGTCGAGCAGGAACAGCGGCTCGGCGCCGCAGGCCACCAGGTCGTCGACGACCATCGCGACCAGGTCGATGCCGACCGTGTCGTGAATGTCCATCTGCTGGGCGATCACCAGCTTGGTGCCCACCCCGTCGGTGGAGGACGCCAGGATCGGGCTCTTGTACTTCTTCGTGTCCAGCCGGAACAGGCCGGCGAAGCCACCGAGGTCACCGAGCACCTCGGGGCGACGGGTCTGCCGGACCTTCGACTTGAGCAGCTCCACCGCGCGGTCACCCGCGTCGATGGAGACGCCGGCGTCGGCGTACGAGACCGAGCGTTTGCGCGCTTGGCGGCCTGCGCCGCCCGTCCACGGCTGGCGGTCGCCGCCGGCGCCGGTCGGGCTGCTTCCTGCGCCGCTGCGCTCGGACACGTGCGTCACGGTTCTCCCCTTTGGTTCTCGGTGCCGCCGGCGGTAGCCGGGCCGCGCCGGTTGGTGCTACGGGCGGTTTGCGGTAACGCCACCCGGAGTGGCGACGGACGAGCCGTTGGTGGGCAGGGCCTCCGGCGTCGAGTTGGCGACGCGTCGGCCCACCCCTTCGAGCACGTGCTTTCCGATCAGGTTGCCGGCCGGCAGCTCGATCGGGTACTCCCCATCGAAACACGCCCGACACAACCGGGTCTTCGGCTGCTCGGTCGCGGCGATCAGGCCAGGAAGGGAAACGAAGCCCAGCGTGTCGGCGCCGATGGAGCGCCGGATGCCGTCGTTGTCCAACCCGTTGGCCAGCAGCTCCGCCCGGGTGGCGAAGTCGATGCCGTAAAAGCACGGCCAGCTCACCGGTGGGGAGGAGATCCGGACGTGCACCTCCAGCGCACCCGCCTCACGCAGCATCCGCACGATGGCGCGCTGGGTGTTGCCGCGCACGATCGAGTCGTCCACGACCACCAGGCGCTTGCCGCGGACGTTCTCCCGCAAGGGGTTGAGCTTGAGCCGGATGCCGAGCTGACGCAGGGTCTGCGACGGCTGGATGAAGGTACGACCCACGTACGGGTTCTTCATCAGGCCGGCACCGTAGGTGATGCCGGACGCCTCCGCGTAACCGATCGCGGCGGGAGTGCCCGACTCGGGCACCGGGATCACCAGGTCAGCCTCGACCGGGTGCTCCTTGGCGAGCTGCCGGCCGATCTGCACCCGCGCCGCGTGGATGTTGCGCCCGGCGATCGTGGCGTCCGGGCGGGCGATGTAGACGTACTCGAAGAGGCAGCCCTTCGGCTCCGGCGCGGCGAACCGCGTCGAGCGCAGGCCGTTCTCGTCGATCGCGATCAGCTCGCCCGGCTCGACCTCGCGCACCACGCTGGCACCGACGATGTCCAGCGCGGCCGTCTCGCTGGCGACCACCCAGCCGCGCTCCAGGCGGCCGAGCACCAGCGGGCGGACACCGTGGGCGTCGCGGGCCGCGTAGAGGGTCGACTCGTCCATGAAGACGAAGCTGAACGCGCCGCGCAGCTGCGGCAGCACCTCCATGGCCGCCGCCTCGACCGACAGATCCGGTCGGCTGGCCAGCAGCATCGTCACGAGGGAGGTGTCGTTCGTCGAACCGTCCGCGACGAGGCCGCGCTCGGCGACCTCCTTCTCCAGCTCGGCGGTGTTGACCAGGTTGCCGTTGTGGGCCAGCGCGATGGTCGTCCCGGAGGTGGTCGACCGGATCGTCGGCTGGGCGTTCTCCCAGTTCGACGCGCCGGTGGTGGAGTATCGCGCGTGCCCGATCGCCAGGTGACCGCGCAGGCTCGCCAGGGTGGGCTCGTCGAAGACCTGCGCCACCAGGCCGAGGTCCTTGTAGACCACCACGCCGGAACCGTCGCTCACCGCGATGCCCGCCGCCTCCTGGCCGCGGTGCTGCAGGGCGTAGAGGCCGAAATAGGTCAGATTGGCGACCTCTTCGCCGGGGGCCCAGACGCCGAAGACGCCGCAGGCATCCTGGGGGCCAGGTCGTTGGGGATCAAGGTCGTGGCTCAGCCGGCCGTCGCCTCGGGGCACCTACCGCTCCCTCATGCTGGGTCTGGACCGGGCCGGGCGGGGATCACGGGCGGATCCACACTCCTCTGCCGGGACCACTGTCGTCGCCTGACAGTGTACGCGAATCGCAGTCAGTACAGATAGTCACGATTTCCCTGCTGAGCGTCACGCTGAGTGGGACATCCGGACGACTAGAGGGGCAGATACGCCGACAGGTCCGCGCGGTTGCCGCTCATCTGCACGCGACCGTCGGTGACCGCCTCCGCCCAGCCAACCCTGCCGGTCGCCAGCTCCAACCAGGTGTTCGGGGCCATCTCGACCACGTTTGGTGGGTTTCCTCTGGTGTGTCGAGGCCCCGGGACGCACTGGATCGCCCCGTATGGTGGTACGCGCACCTCCACCGATCGGCCGGGGGCGCGCTCCGCGAGGACGGCCAACAACGACCGGACCGCCTCGCGGAACACCGGCCGTTCGGGTGTACGCCCCTCGTCGAGCGCCGACAACGCGGCCGTAACGGCAGCGGACTTACTGTGCGGAGAGGACACGACGGGACGATACGACCCGCGGGCCAGAGACGCGACGCTGGCCCTGGGTCGCGCTCATGCAGTCGGACAAGGCATAGTTGCCGACGGCGTATTCGTACCGTGATGATCCCCGGCCCGGCGCCCCGCCGGTCAGAGGGAAGTCAGCCCGGAAGGCGGTGGACGTGTCAACACACCGACGTGCCTGGAAGCAGCGGGCCGGTGTGGTCGTAGCGCTGGTTGCCGGCGCTCTGCTCGCCGTCCCCGCCACACCGGCCATGGCCGCGCCCAACGTTACAGATGTTTCGGCTTCGCCGAGCAGTGTCGAGGCCGGCAAGACCACGAAGATCAGCTACCGGCTTTCCTTCGAGGGTGACGCGGGGCCTGCCGACATCAGTTTCAGCTCGAGCAACTCGAAGCTGACCTGTGTTGACGGATGTTCTCGCGGCCGGGTGACATCGAGTGGCACCTTCGACGCCACCTTCAAGGCCGCCGATGACGTCGCCAACGGCAGCGCCACGATCACCGTCAAGGCCACGGACTCCACCGGGGTCGTGAAGCAGAGCGAAGAGGCGTCGACCACCGTCACGCTGGTCGCCAAGGCGGCGCCGCCGCCGCAGAACCAGACCGTGCGGTCGATCTCCGGCAAGGTGATCTCGCAGGCGGACAGCAAGGCGGTCGCGAACGCGGTGGTCATGCTGCGTGACAGCACCGGCCGGCAGCTCGACACCACCAGCAACGGCAGCGGCGACTTCCGCTTCACCGGCACCACCGACAAGCCGATCGCACCCGGCCGGATCGATCTCGGCGCCAGCTTCGACAATGTGGTGGCCACCAAGACCATCAACGCCGCCGCCGGACAGGCCGTCACCGGGCAACGGATCAGCCTCGCGATCAGGGTCGAGGTGACGCCCAGCGCCACCCCGTCCGCCACCCCCGAGGCCACTCCGAGCGATGAGCCGGTCGAGGAGGGCACCGAGGAGGAGGAACCCACCGAGGAGCCCAGCCAGGGTGCTCCGGCGAACGCCGCGAACACCGAGGACAGCGGCGGCATCGGCTCGTACCTCATCATCCTGCTCGGTGGTCTCCTGGTCGCCGCCGGTGTCGGCACGATCGTGCTGCTCTGGATGAAGCGCCGCGAGAACGGCGACGACGACGCTCCGGACGCCGCCGGTGGCGGCGGTGTGGTGCCGCCCTCGCGGGGCGGATTCCGCGGTGCCGACGACCAGACCCGGGTGGTCGGCGGTCGTCCCGGCGGTGGGCCGGACCCGACGATGGTCGGCGGCGCGGCGCTGAGCGAGGCCCCGACGATGATGCACCGCCCGGTGGTCGACGACGTTCCGCCGGACCCGTACGGCGCGCCCGCGCAGGCGTACGGCGGCGCGGGCCAGCAGGGCTGGGGCGGTGCCGGCTACGGCGACGAGCCAGCGCCCGGTGGTTACGGTGCCGGCGGCTACGGCAACGCGCCCGCTTCGGGTGGCGGCTACGGCGCTCCCGGCCCGGAGGGCGGCTACGGCGCCGGTGCGGCCGGTGACGGTTACGGTGCCGCGCCCGGTTCCGGTGCCGGCTACGGCGGCGCGCCCGCCTCTGGCGGCGGCTACGGCAATGCCCCGGCCTCCGGTGGCGGCTACGGCAGTCGTGACTACGACGCCCCGGGCGGCACCGCCGCCTACCCGCCGGCTCCCGCTGGCGGAGCGGCCTACGGCGAGCGGTTCGACGAGCCGACCGGCCGGTACACCGGCGACAGCACCCAGTACCCGGCCCCGGCCGACCCGTACGCCACCGGCGTCTACCAGCCAGATCAGGGGCAGGCGTACGGCCAGCCCGATCCCGCCCCGTACGGTGGTCGCGCCGCTGAGCCGACCGCGGGGTACGGCGGCCCGGAGGCTGGCGGGTACGACCAGGGTGGCTACGGCCAACCGGCCGGCGGGTACGACCAGGGCGGCAGCTACGGCCAGGAGCCTCCGGCGCAGCGCGGCGGCGGCTACGACGACCGTGGCTACGACCAGGGCGGCTATGGCCAGCCCGCCGGCGGGTACGACCAGGGCGGCAGCTACGGC
>NZ_JAGPXZ010000810.1:0-2623 GCF_018070305.1 Micromonospora sp. M51
TGAACATCAGCACGACCAGCCAACCGGCCTTGCCCCACGAGTCCAGCACGTTGAACTTGCCGAGCAGCGACAGGTCCGGCAGGTCGACCACCGTCTTCGGCAGCTCCGGCACGTTCAACGACCAGCCCTTCGGATTGGGCTGACCGTTGACGAACGACGGGCCGATGTTGCCGATCGCCTCCACGATCACCGCGAGCACCGTCGAGGCGAGGATGCCGATCAGGATCGCGCCCTTCACCCGCCGGACCACCAGCACCAGCGTGATCAGCAGACCGACCACGAAGACCAGCATCGGCCAGCTCACCAGCTTGCCGCCGATGCCCAGGCCGACCGGGACGGTGGTGTTGGCGGCGTCCGGGATGCGCCGGACGAAGCCGGCGTCCACCAGACCGATGATGGTCAGGAACAGGCCGATGCCGACCCCGATCGCGGTCTTCATCTGGGTCGGGACCGAGCGGAAGACAGCGGTCCGCAGACCGGTCAGCACCAGCACCGCGATGATCACACCCTCGATCACCACCAGGCCCATCGCGTCGGCCCAGGTCATCTCGGGGGCGATCTCGTACGCCACCAGGGCGTTGACACCCAGACCGGCGGCGAGCGCCAGCGGGAACCGGCCGACCACACCCATCAGGATGGTCATCAGGCCGGCGACCAGCGCGGTCGCGGCTGCCAGTGCGGGGATCGGGAGGCTCTTGCCGTCACCGTCGACGGCGCCGCCCAGGATCAGCGGGTTGAGCACCACGATGTACGCCATCGTGAAGAAGGTCGCCAGGCCACCGCGTACCTCGCGGCTCAGCGTCGAGCCACGGGCGGAGATCTCGAAAAACCGGTCGAAACCGTTACGCGGATGAGCAGGGTTGGGAGGTGTGCCGTTCTCGGGCGGCGCTACGGCCATCAGGTCCTCGCAGGTGATCTTCCGATTGTCGCGCGCATCGTCCCAGATCGTCGGTGGGCAGCGGAAGTACATCCCGTACGCTTGCCGGGTGCCGAACGAGCAGCCACCGCGACCCGCACCACTGGACCCGCCGATGGTGCCGTTCGCGCTCGCCGGGTTGGTCGCGTGGGCGGTGGCCGGGCTGGTCCTGCTGATCTTCTTCCGGGGCTGGCTCACCGACAACGGTCACCAGAACTGGCTCTGGACCTGCCTCGCCGGCTTCCTCTGGGGTTTCCCGGGCCTCGCCGTGATGATGCGCCACGACGCCAACCGACGCCGCCGCCGCGCGAGGTGAGCTGGGCACCGCGCCGGAGCACTCCGGCGCGGTCGATCAGGAGTGCCCGTACGGCTCCGCCGGCTCGGCCGCCTCGACCGAGCCCGGGGCCCGGCTGACCGACATGGCCTCCACCGCGCTGTCGTCGTACACCGTGGGCAGCTCGTCGACAGCGGTCTCCGCCGCCTCGATCAACGTCTCGGAGTGGGCGCCGCAACCGTGATCGGCGCTCACCACCCGGCCGTCGTCGGGTGCGTAGAAGTTGCCGCACGCCCCGAAGGCCTGCCGCATCGCACCGGCCAACGGCAGGTAGAAACCGCAGGTGCCGCAGCGGGCGGCGGACGGGGCGGCGGTCGAGATGGCCGCGGCGGGGCCGTGGTCACCGTCGTACCAGCGCTGCGCCGTGTCGATGCGGCCCTCCCGGGAGAGCACGCGGGCGCGTCCGAGGCCCAACTCCCACGCCGTCTCCTCGACCGCCGGGTCGTCGGAGAGCAGGTAACCGGGGACCAGTCGGTCGTCGTCGGGTGAGGTCGGAAGCAGATCACCCGGGCCCAGGTCGCCCGGCTTGAGCCGCTCCTGCCAGGGCAGCCAGCCGGGCGCGAGCAGCGCGTCCGGGCCGGGCAGCAGGACCGTCTCGCAGATGGTCACCGTCTTGCTGCGCGGCACCCGGGTGACGGTGACCGCCCAGCGCCAACCGCGGTAACC
Source organism: Micromonospora sp. M51 (assembly GCF_018070305.1). NCBI lineage: Bacteria > Bacillati > Actinomycetota > Actinomycetes > Micromonosporales > Micromonosporaceae > Micromonospora > Micromonospora sp. M51. The sequence goes on from NZ_JAGPXZ010000810.1 coordinate 1,917, forward strand.
GGCGAGGCGGCATTCGAAGTAGTGGGTGACCAGCCGGTCGCCCTCGGCCAGAACCTGCAGGTGATCGCCGACGTCGTCGGCGTCCACCTCGGTGATGCCAGCGCGAGCCACCTCGACGGCGGCGGCGCAGACCTGGTCGAGGCGGGCGGCACGGGTGGAGGCGGGCCTGGTCACCTCACCATTGTTCCCCATGCGCCTCGCAGGGGTGACAGGGACTCCCGGGGAACCTTTCCCAGCGGTGGTGCGGCGTACCCGGATCAGATGGGCGAGGATGGTGCACATGCCGTCGTACTCCCGCTCCGGGCGTTCCGTCCTCGGGCGGACCGTCGGCACCGGCATTCGCGCCGTCCGTCTGCTGCTGCGCGGTTCGGTGGGCAGCGGCCGCTGGGTGACCCGCCGGGCCGGCCGGGCCCGCGCCCGGGGCGCCGGCGGCGAGGTCGGCATGGTTCGCCTGTTCGACCTGCACGCGCTCTCCTGCGCTGGTGACACCCTGATCGCCATCGGCCTGGCCGGCACGATCTTCTTCAACGTGCCGCTCGGCGAGGCCCGCAGCAAGGTCGCGCTCTACCTGCTGGTGACCATGGTCCCGTTCGCGATGCTCGCCCCGGTGGTGGGCCCGCTGCTGGATCATTTCCGACACGGCCGGCGGTACGCCCTGGCCGCGACGATGCTCGGCCGCGCCTTCCTCGCCTGGTTGATCTCCGACT
>NZ_JAGPXZ010000811.1:0-2612 GCF_018070305.1 Micromonospora sp. M51
AACGGTGTGAAGGTGCGCAGATCACTGCGCAGGCGTCGACAGGCCACCCGCATCTGATGCACGGCGGTGTCGTCACCGGCGGCCGAGGCGCGCAGCCGGACCAGCGGGTCGTGCGCCAACAGCCGGCGGACCTCCTTGCGGACCGACTCGGTCACCACCTCACCGGCGCTCGGCTCGGCGGTCAGCCCGGCCGGCGCGACCAGGTCCGGCTCGGCCCGCGCTGCCGCGCCCAGCGCCCGTACGTGCTTCGGTGTGAACGACCCGCCCCGGGCGCCAGCCTGGCGCAGCACCTCACCGACCCGGTCGAGCAGCTCCCGGTCGCCGGCCGTGCGCTCCACCTCCACCTCGCGGAACGTGTCGGTGGTGGTGCCGGCGTCGTCGAGCACCGTCACCCGGTCGTCCACCACCTCGGCGAGCACCGTGCCGGCCCGGTCACACACCTCGTACGCGTGCCGCACCGTGCGGACCATCGCCACCGGTGCCAGTGGCGCCCCCCGGTGCAGGACGGTGACCAACTCCACCAGCTCCGGTGGCGGCTGCCGCTTCGGCCCGGGCCGGGAGATCTCGTGCCGGACGCCCGGCGTCCCGGTCGGTAGTTTCACCGTCCAGGGCAGCTCGTCGCCCCGCCGGTGGCGCAGCGACGCACCGGCCCGGGCCAGCCGCAGGTCGACGGTGTCGAGGTAGCGGGCGACAAGCGTCACCGGTGGCAGTGCCCGGACCCGACCTCCGGCCGGGGCGGCACCGGCCAGGTCCGGTAGCACGTAGGCGTCGTCCACCTCGTACTTCTGCTCCTCCTCGACCATCAGCTCAGCCTATGCGCTGCGCGGTCAGCTGGCCGTGCCACCGACGCGGCGCAGCAACAGTTCCTGCAGATGCTCCCGGGCGGTGTCGTCACCGCCGGTACGCCGGGTCCAGGTGCCGTCCCCGGCCAGCTCGAACGCGTCCACTTCGGGGCTCATCGCGGCGGTGAGCACCTGGTCCAGTTCGGCGCGGGCGATCGGGTCGCTCACCTGCACCAGCGCCTCCACCCGGCGGTCCAGGTTGCGGTGCATGAGGTCGGCCGAGCCCATCCAGAACTCGGCCTCACCGTTGTTGCCGAACCGGAAGACCCGGGAGTGTTCCAGGAACCGGCCGAGGATCGAGCGGACCCGGATGTTCTCCGACAACCCCGGCACCCCGGGGCGCAGCGTGCACATGCCCCGGATGAGCAGGTCGACGTGGACGCCGGCCTGGGAGGCGCGGTACAGCGCGTCGGTCACCCCCTCGTCGACCAGCGAGTTGACCTTGAACTGGACCAGGCCGGGCATGCCCAGGCGGACGTGCGAGATCTCCCGTTCGATCCGCTCGATCAGCCCGCTGCGGATGCCCTGCGGCGCGACCAGCAGCCGCCGGTACGCGGTCTGCCGGCTGTACCCGGTCAGCACGTTGAACAGGTCGGTGAGGTCGGCGCCGATCTCCGGGTCGGCGGTGAGCATGCCGAAGTCCTCGTACAGTCGGGCCGTCTTCGGGTGGTAGTTGCCGGTGCCGATGTGGCAGTAGCGGCGGATCTGGTTGCCCTCCTGCCGGACCACCAACGCGGTCTTGCAGTGCGTCTTCAGGCCGACCAGGCCGTACACCACGTGGCAGCCGGCGCGTTCCAGCGTGCGGGCCCAGCCGATGTTGGCCACCTCGTCGAAGCGGGCCTTCACCTCCACCAGCACCACCACCTGCTTGCCGGCGGCGGCCGCGTCGACGAGCGCGTCGACGATCGGGGAGTCGCCACTGGTGCGGTAGAGGGTCTGCTTGATGGCCAGCACGTTCGGGTCGGCGGCGGCCTGCTCGATGAAGCGCTGCACGCTCGTGGCGAACGAGTGGTACGGGTGGTGCACCAGGATGTCGCCGTCGCGCAGGGTGGAGAAGACGCTGCGCGGCACCTCGCCCTCGGCGAGGCGGGGATGGGTGGCCGGCACGAACGGCGGGTCCTTCAGGTCCGGCCGGTCCGCCTCGCCGTAGACCTGCCACAGCGCGGAGAGGTCCAGCAGGCCGGGCACCCGCAGCACGTCCTGGTCGTCCATGTCCAGCTCGCGGACGAGCAGCTCCAACATGTGGTCGGAGATGGACGCGGCGACCTCCAGCCGGACCGGCGGACCGAACCGCCGCCGGGCCAGCTCCCGCTCCAGGGCCTGGAGCAGATCCTCGTCGCGGTCCTCGTCGACCTCCACCTCGGCGTTGCGGGTGACCCGGAACAGGTGGCACTCGACCACCTGCATGCCGCTGAACAGCTGCCCCAGGTGCACCGAGATCAGGTCCTCCACGGGCAGCATCCGGACGCCCGGCTGGTCCCGGTCCACCCGGACGAAACGGGGCACGTTGTTCGGCACCTTGACCCGGGCGAACAGCTCCGAACCGCCGTCCGGGTCACGAACCGCCACCGCCAGGTTCAGCGACCGCCCCGAGATGTACGGGAACGGGTGCGCCGGGTCCACCGCGAGCGGGGTCAGCACCGGGAAGATGTGCTCCCGGAAGTAGGTGCGCAGCCGTTCCCGCTCGGCGTCGCCCAACTCGCCCCAGCGCAGTATCCGGATGCTCTCGCCGGCGAGTTTGGGCAGCACGCCGCCTGTTTCGTCGACGAC
>NZ_JAGPXZ010000812.1:0-2609 GCF_018070305.1 Micromonospora sp. M51
GTAGCCGCCCAGGGTGTGCTCGCTCTGCGGGGTGAAACCGATGTGCGCCATCACCGGAATGCCGGCCCCGACGATCGCGGCGATCTGCGCGGCGTTACGGCGGCCACCCTCCAACTTCACCGCGTGGCAGCCACCCTCCTTCATGAACCGGACGGCGGTCCGCAGCGCCTGGGCCGGGCCCTCCTCGTACGAGCCGAACGGCAGGTCACCGACGATCAGCGCCTGCCGGGTCGCCCGCACCACCGCCCGTACCAACGGGAGCAGCTCGTCGACGGTGATCGGCAGGGTCGTCTCGTAGCCGAACACGTTGTTCGCTGCCGAGTCGCCGACCAGCAGTACCGGGACTCCCGCCTGATCGAAGATCGACGCCGTGTACTGGTCGTACGAGGTGAGCATCGGCCACCGTTCGCCGCGCTCCTTGGCGGCCATCAGGTCGCGGGTGCGGACCCGTCGGGTGGCCGGGCCGCCGTACAACGCGGTCACCTCGTTCGGAGTGGACTCCACCATCTCTGTCTCCCTTCCTCGAGGCCGCCTGCGCGGTCCCCGGGTTCCGTCGCGATCGTCGCACCGCGCGACGGGCTGACGGCAGGGCCCAGTGCAAGATGTCACTCCGGCCGGGGCGAGAAGGCGGCGACGTGACCGCCAGGTCACCGTGCGGCGGCGCCGGGCCGCGTCACCGACCCGGCACCCCCAGGGGTACGGCTCAGCCGTGCTCGCGCCACCGGTTCGTGATCGGCAGACGGCGGTCCCGACCGAACGCCTTCATGGAGATCTTCGTGCCTGGCGCCGACTGCCGTCGCTTGTACTCGGCGGTATCCACCAGCCGCAGCACCTTGTCCACGATCGCCGGGTCGTGACCCGACTCGACCAGCCCGTCACGGCCGAGGTCGCCGTCGACGTAACCGATCAGGATCGGGTCCAGGACGTCGTAGTCGGGCAGGCTGTCGCTGTCGAGCTGGCCCGGGCTCAGCTCGGCGCTGGGCGGCTTCCCGATCGAGTTCTCCGGAATCGGTGCGGTCTCACCGCGCCGCGCCGCGTCCATGTTCCGCCACTTGGCCAGCCGCCAGATCAGCGTCTTCCAGACGTCCTTGACCGGGTTGAAGCCGCCCACCGAGTCGCCGTACAGGGTGGAGTAGCCGACCGCCAGCTCGCTCTTGTTGCCGGTGGTCAGCACCAGGTGGCCCTCCTGGTTCGACAGCGCCATCAGGATCACGCCACGGACCCGGGCCTGCAGGTTCTCCACTGCCACCCCGGACAGCGACAGGTTGGCCAGGAAACCGTCGACCATCGGCTGGATCGGCTCGACGCGGTAGTCCAGGCCGGTGCGCTTGGCCAGGTCGGCGGCGTCCTCCCGGGAGTGCTCCGAGGAGTGCTGGCTGGGCAGCGACACCCCGACCACCCGGTCCGGCCCGAGCGCGTCGACGGCGAGGGCGGCCACCACCGCCGAGTCGATGCCGCCGGAGAGGCCGAGCACCACCGAGGGGAACCGGTTCTTGTTGACGTAGTCGCGCAGGCCCAGCACCAGCGCCTGCCACACCTCGGCCTCGTCGGCCACCGGCTCGATCAGCCCGCCGGTGACGGCCGGGCCGGCCGGCAGGGGCGGAACGCCGTCCAGGATGCTGTGCACGATCCGCATGCCGTCCGCCACCGTCTCGGTGGTCGGCGCGGTGCCGGCGGCCGGCAGCTCGACATCGTGTACGAGCAGGTGCTCGACGAACTGCGGGGCCCGGGTCAGCAGCTCACCGTCCGCGGTGACGATCATCGAGTCGCCCTCGAAGACCAGCTCGTCCTGGCCGCCGGTCATGTTGACGTACGCGATGGCGGCACCCGCCTCGGCGGCCCGGCGGCGGACCAGCGGCAGCCGGATGTCGTCCTTGTTCAGCTCGTACGGCGAGCCGTTGATGTTGACGACCAGCCCGACGCCGGCCCGCCGGGCGGCGGCGAACGGACCCCCGGCCTGCCACAGGTCCTCGCAGATGGTCAGCGCGACGTCCACACCGCCGATCCGCACCACGGTCAACTCGTCACCGGAGACGAAGTACCGGTCCTCGTCGAAGACCCCGTAGTTGGGCAGGTGGTGCTTGAAGTAGCGGGCGGCCACCACGCCCCGGTGCAGCAGCGCCGCGGCGTTACGGGCACCCCGGCCCGCCTCGGCGTCCCCGCTGACCTGCGGCGGCCCGTCGGCGTCCAGGTAGCCGACCACCACCGGCAGCTCGCCGAGACCGTCGGCGGCCAGGTCGGCGGCCAGCCGCTCCACGGCGGCCCGGGACGCGGCGACGAAGGACCGCCGGAAGACCAGGTCCTCGACCGGGTAACCGGTGAGCATCATCTCCGGGAAGAGCACCAGTTGGGCACCGGCATCGGCGGCCTGGCGGGTCCAGCTGCGGACCAGGTCGGCGTTTCCGGCGATGTCTCCGACGGTCGGGTTGACCTGGGACAGGGCGAGACGCAGGGTGGGCATGCCTTCATCTTGCCCCAGCCTCGTGGCGACAATCCGTACCCTCGGACGAGATTGCCGCCACCTGCCGCCACGGGCCGGCCGGGCCGCGACGGCAGGAGCCCGGCCCGCCCGGCGGCGGACGTCGCGGGTCCGGCCGGGGCCCCGCTCG
>NZ_JAGPXZ010000813.1:0-2593 GCF_018070305.1 Micromonospora sp. M51
CGCCGAGTGGCTGGTGCGGCACGGCGACGTCACGGTGTGGTTGGCCGGCGGGCCACTGCGCCATGCCGACCGGGTGCGGTCGGTGCCGCTGCTGCTGCCGCCACGATTCGCCGAGCTGACCAGCACGATCGAACGGCTTCCGGCCACCGCCGCCGAGCCGGGGTCGACGGTGTTGGCCTGGCCGCCGATCGCGGGCGTGCCGCGCGGCGACAGCGCCGCCGAGCAGGCGTTGGAACGCGCGCTCGCACCGCATGACTGGGCCCGCGGCCGGCGGTGGAACCAGACCTACGAGTGGCATGTCCTGGGTTCGGCGTACCGACTGGATCTGTTTTGGCCCACGGAGGGTCTTGCGGTCGAGGTGGACGGCCCGGAGCATCGTGGGCGAATCGCTTTCGCCAACGATCGGCGGAGGGACGTGCAGCTGCAACTCCTCGGGCTGGACGTGCTCCGCTTCACCAACGAGCAGGTGCTCACCGACGCGCCGGCGGTGGTCGACGGGATCCGTCGGCTGCTGGCCCGGCGACGCGCGGGCGGCACGCACCCCCACGGAGATGAGACATCATGACGAGCCCGGCGGACGTCCCGCACCTGACGCCGAACCAGATCAACGCCCTCGTGGTGCTGATGGTCGAGGCGCGCCGACTCACCAACGTCGAGCTGAAAGAGCTGGCCGGTTTCACGCTGACCGGTAAGGACAACACGAAGCTCGTCGACCTGGGCCTGGTCGACACCGATCGGACGCATCGGCCGTTCGCCCACGAGCTGACCGATGAGGGCTGGCGGGTGGCCCGTCAGCTGCACAGCTCCGCGCCGCCCAAGCAGGGCGGCTCGACCACGCGGTCGCTCTTCGTCGTGCTGTCCAACCTGCACCGTTCGCTGGACCGGCTGCGGGTCAGCCACGGCGACTTCTTCAAGCAGATCGGGGCACCGGCGCTGGCGGCCAGTGAGCCTCGGCACGAGGCACCGGCCCCCGCTGCGGTCACACCGGTGCCCGCAGCGGAGGTCGAGGCGCTGGTCCGGTCGGCGTACCGTGATCTGGCCACCGCCCCGGGCGCCTGGGTCGGCCTCGCCGACGTCCGCGAGCAGCTCGCCGACACCGACCGGGATGCCCTGGACGCCGCGCTGCGGGCGATGGTCGGTCGGGAGGACGTCCGCATCATTCCGGTGGCGAACACCAAGTCGCTGACCGCACGGGACCGGGCCGCGGCCGTCCGCATCGGGAACGAGGACAACCACGCCCTGGCGATCGGCCCGGCATGATCTCCGACGACCAGCGGGCCGCGCTGGAAGCGGTGAGTCTCAACCCGGCGGTCACCCCGGACGACGTCTGGCGACCCAGCCCGCACAACGTGCCGGAGCTGCACGAGAAGGTGGCCGCCGAGATCCTGCGCGGGGTGGCGCGGGCCCGCACCGACGACACGAGCATGCCGCTCGGGGTGGCCATGCAGGGCCGCGCGGGCGCCGGCAAGACGCACCTGCTCGGGGCGGTGCGCGAACGGATCCAGCGCGACGGTGGCTACTTCTTCCTGGTCGACATGGTCAGTGGCAAGACGTTCTGGGAAAGTGTGGCCCTGGCCCTGGTGGAGGGGATGGGCCGCGCCCATGTCGGCTGGGGCACCCAGCTGAAGACCTTCCTCCGTCGGCTCACCCCGCAGCTCGGCCTGCCGGTGGAGGTCCGCGACGCGGTCGCCGGGGCCCGGCCGGTGACCCGCGCCCAGCTCGACACCTTCATCTGGGCGCTGCGTGAGCGCGATCGGGAGGTCGGGCGGGACGCCCAGGACACCGCTCGGGCGCTCGTCCTGCACGGTGCCGTCGACTTCGAGGCGCAGGACGTCGGTTATGCCCACCTGATCTCCGAACCGGGTGACCCGGCGGCGCGGGCGGCGTGGGGGTTGAGCGCCGCGATCCGCACGCCGCAGCAGGTCGTGCAGGACATCTCCCGGCTGATGGCGCTGACCCTGGACCCGACGGTCATCGCCGTGGACCAGCTCGACACGCTGTTCGCCCAGACCAGCACGTCACTGCTCAACCAGCACCAGGGGCTGGAGGACGGCCAGGCCAAGGTGCTCGGCCCGATCGCCGACGGCCTGCTCAAGCTCCGCGACATCACCCGCCGTACGCTTGTCGTGGTCTCGTGCCTGCCGGACACCTGGGTGCTGATGACCCGCACCGCGCCCACCCCGGTCGGCGACCGCTTCCGCACGGCGACCCTGCCGGACCGGATCCCCACCCCGGAGATCGGGCAGGCGATCGTGGCGAAGCGTCTCGCCGCCGCCTTCACCGGCCCACGCTTCGTGCCACCGCACCCCACCTGGCCGATCGCACCCGCCGCCTTCGCCGACGCACCCACCCTGACCCCACGCGCGCTGCTTCGCCGGGTGGACCGCCACCTCGCCTGGTGCCGGGACCGCGACGAGGTGGTCGAGCTGGACCGGCTCATCGACGGCGCCGAGTCCACGCCGGCGGTGAGCGCCGTCCGTGCCGCTTCCGGTGACCCGACGACTGACGAGCGCCGCCTGCACGAGTTGGACGCACGGTTCGCCGATCTGGTCGCGGCCGCGGACGTGTCGGCCGCCGTCGACCCGGCCGGCGA
>NZ_JAGPXZ010000814.1:0-2589 GCF_018070305.1 Micromonospora sp. M51
CCTGCGCCGACCGTACCTGCACCTGGCGGTGGTGGACGGCAGCAGCGCCCAGGCGCGGGCGGGCGGCACGGACCTGCGCGCCGAGGGCGGACGCGGGCTGATGCTGGTCCGGGAGCTGGCCCAGCGGTGGGGCAGCGTGCCGGCCGGCCAGGGCAAGGCCGTCTGGGCGATGCTGCCGGCGACCTGACGGTTCGAGGCGCTTGCGCCCGGTACCAGCGTTCTGACCGAATTTACCGCTCTGGCCTGGTTACATGGTGCGAGGGTCGGGTAGGCACGCCCGTCCTTTCTGCCGTCACGACGGGGTGAGCAGCCATGCCCAAGCGGGTAACCACGGAACCCGGTCGCGATCGGGGCCCGGCGATCCTGGCACCGGCCCGGTTCGGGGGGTTCCCGGGAGCGGTACGGACACCGATCCCCGGCAACACCTTGATCAAGTTCCTGGCCACCACCGACCACAAGCAGATCGGCCTGTTGTACCTGCTGACCTCCTTCGGCTTCTACATACTGGCCGGCCTGGAGGCGATGATGATGCGGGCCGAGCTGGCCCGCCCGGGGATGCAGTTCCTCTCCCCCGAGCAGTACAACCAGCTCTTCACCTCACACGGCGCGGTGATGCTGCTGCTGTTCGCCACGCCCGCGGCCTTCGGGTTCGGCAACTACATCGTGCCGATCCAGATCGGCGCGCCGGACGTGTCGTTCCCCCGCCTCAACGCGCTGGCCTACTGGTTGTACCTGTTCGGCGGGCTGATGGTGATCGGCGGGCTGATCACACCGCAGGGCTCGGCCGACTTCGGCTGGACCGCCTACACCCCGCTGAGCAGCGTCGAGAACTCCCCCGGGGTGGGCGCGAACATGTGGGTGCTCGGCCTGGTCGTCTCCGGGCTCGGCACCATCCTCGGCGCGGTCAACCTGATCACCACGATCCTCACCCTGCGCGCGCCCGGCATGACCATGTTCCGGATGCCGCTGTTCACCTGGAACATGCTGTTCACCAGCCTGCTGGTGATCCTCGTCTTCCCGCTGCTGGCCGCCGCGTTGCTGGCGCTCTCCGCCGACCGGTTGCTCAACGCGCACGTGTACGACGCGGCCACCGGCGGCCCGATGCTCTGGCAGCACCTGTTCTGGTTCTTCGGCCATCCCGAGGTCTACATCATCGCGTTGCCGTTCTTCGGCATCATCACCGAGATCATTCCGGTGTTCTCCCGCAAGCCGCTGTTCGGCTACACCGGGATCGTGCTGGCCACCGTCGCCATCACCGTGCTGTCGATGACGGTGTGGGCGCACCACATGTTCGCCACCGGTCAGGTGCTGCTGCCGTTCTTCAGCATCCTGAGCTACCTGATCGCGGTGCCGACCGGCGTGAAGTTCTTCAACTGGATCGGCACCATGTGGAAGGGGCAACTCACCTTCGAGACGCCGATGCTGTTCGCCATCGGCTTCCTGGTCACCTTCCTGCTCGGCGGGCTCACCGGCGTCCTGCTGGCCAGCCCGCCGGTGGACTGGCACACCCACGACAGCTACTTCGTGGTGGCGCACTTCCACTACGTGGTGTTCGGCACCGTGGTCTTCGCCCTCTTCGGCGGCTACTACTTCTGGTGGCCGAAGATGACCGGGCGGCTGCTCGACGAGCGGCTCGGCAAGGCGCATTTCTGGACCATGTTCATCGGCTTCCACGGCACCTTCCTGGTGCACCACTGGCTGGGCAACGAGGGCATGCCCCGCCGGTACGCCGACTACCTGCCCACCGACGGGTTCACCACCCTGAACACGATCTCCACCGTCTTCGCGTTCATCCTCGGCCTGTCCACCCTCTTCTTCATCTACAACGCCTGGAAGTCCTGGCGGTACGGGGCGATGGTGACGGTGGACGACCCGTGGGGCTTCGGCAACTCCCTGGAGTGGGCCACCAGCTGCCCGCCGCCGCTGCGCAACTTCGACCGGATGCCCCGGATCCGCTCCGAGCGCCCCGCCTTCGACCTGAAGTACGGTCCGCTCGTCGCCGATCTCGGCCGCGACCTGCCGCAACGCACCACGAAACCGCCGCAGCAGTACCGCGACGAACTGCGGTTGGAACACCACGACCCGGAGTCGCCGGCCGCCGAGGGCGCGCACGGCGCCCGCGAAGCGGCCGACTACCAGCCGGCGCCGCGCTCCGGCGCGCGGCCGGTGGACGTGCCGGAGCCCGAGGGCGTCCGCCGGCCGAGCTTCGAGCAGAGCGACCCGCCGCAGGACGCCGAGGACGCGCCGAAGCCGCACGAGCGCTGGCGGCACCCGCACAGCGACGGCAACCCCGAAGAGCACTGACCACTGGTACGCGAGCAGCGGGGCCGACACCCAGCCGGGTGTCGGCCCTGCGCCTGTGCGGGTACCTGGTGCGTGCGGTGCGGGTACGTGGTGCGGTCAGTCCCGGGCCGGTGCCAGTCCGGCGGCGGTGAGCGAACGGCGTACCGCGGGCTGGACCCGGGTCAGCCGCAGCGGCACCCCGGTCCGCTCCGCGGCCTCCCGCCCGGCCATCAGCGCGGCGATCCCACCGGCGTCGAAGCCGCCCGCGCCGACCAGGTCGACGACCACCTCGCTGGGCTGACCGGT
>NZ_JAGPXZ010000815.1:0-2588 GCF_018070305.1 Micromonospora sp. M51
TCTGTCGCAGCAGGGTGCGCACCCGGGCGCCGATGGCCCGGCCCAGCTCCACCGGCCGACCCAGCTGGTCGCCCTTCCAGAACGGCATGCGCGCGGCCTGCCCCGGGGCGGGCGAGACGAGCACCCGGTCAGGGGTGATCTCCTCGATGCGCCAGGAGGAGGAGCCGAGCAGGAAGACATCGCCCACCCGGGACTCGTAGACCATCTCCTCGTCCAGCTCACCGACCCGGGCGGCCCGCTCGGCACCGGCCAGGAAGACCCCGAACAGGCCCCGGTCGGGGATGGTGCCGCCGCTGGTCACCGCGAGTCGCTGCGCGCCGGGGCGGCCGGTGAGCAGGTCGGTGGCCCGGTCCCAGACCAGTCGGGGGCGCAGCTCGGCGAAGGCGGTGGACGGGTAGCGACCGGAGAGCATGTCCAGCACGGCGTGCAGCGCCGAGTCGGGCAGCTCGGCGAAGGGTGCGGCCCGGCGGACCAGCACGGCCAGGTCGCCGAGCGCCCACGGCTCCAGCGCCACCATCGCGACGATCTGCTGGGCCAGCACGTCCAGCGGGTTGCGCGGGTAGTGCAGCTCCTCGATCGCGCCGTCGGTCATCCGCTCGGCGACCACCGCGCAGGAGAGCAGGTCGCCACGGTGCTTGGGGAAGACCACTCCACGGGAGACGGCGCCCACCTGGTGCCCGGCCCGGCCGACCCGTTGCAGCCCGGCGGCCACGCTCGGCGGCGCCTCGATCTGCACCACCAGGTCGACAGCGCCCATGTCGATGCCCAGCTCCAGGCTGGAGGTGGCCACCACCGCCGGCAGCTGGCCGGACTTGAGCGCCTCCTCGATGTGCTTGCGTTCCTCCCGGGAGACGCTGCCGTGGTGGGCGCGGGCGATCACCGGTGCCGCGCCGGTGGCCGCCCCGGACTGGGCCATCACCTCGGCCGGTGGCCGGTTGCGCACCGGGCCGGCAGGGCCACCCCACCGCTGCGCGCCGGTCGTCGGGTCGTCGTCGGCCGACAACCCTTCCGGTACGCCGGTCGCACCCTCGGTCGCCGCTTCGGCGGCCAGCTCGTTGAGCCGGGCGCAGAGGCGCTCGGCGCTGCGGCGGGAGTTGGTGAAGACGATGGTCGAGCGGTGCTGCCCGATGAGGGTGAAGACCCGCTCCTCCACGGCCGGCCAGATCGACGCCCGACGTGGCCCGGGGCCGCCGAGGTCGTCCTCCGGTGGCTGCTCCTGCTCGTCCAGGCGGGTCATGTCCTCCACCGGGACCTGCACGCTGACCTCGATGGTCTTCGGAGTGGCCGGCTGCACCACGTCGACCGGGCGGGCACCGCCGAGGAACTGCGCGCAGGCGTCGATCGGGCGGACGGTGGCCGAGAGGCCGATGCGCTGCGCCGGGGCGGGCAGCAGCTCGTCGAGGCGTTCGAGGGAGAGGGCGAGGTGGGCGCCGCGTTTGCTGCCGGCCACCGCGTGCACCTCGTCGACGATCACCGTCTGGATGCCGCGCAGTGAGTCGCGGGCCGCCGACGTCAGTAGCAGGAACAGCGACTCGGGCGTGGTGATGAGGATGTCGGGCGGGGTGCGGGCGAAGGCCCGTCGCTCGTCGGCGGGCGTGTCGCCGGTGCGCATGCCGACGGTGATGTCGGGCGGTGCCACGCCCAGCCGGGTGGCCGCCTGCCGGATGCCGGCCAGCGGGGCGCGCAGGTTGCGCTCCACGTCGACGGCGAGGGCCTTGAGTGGGCTGACGTAGAGCACCCGGCACCGCTGGCGGGGCTCGGTCGGTGCCGGCTCGCGGGCCAGCCGGTCCAGTGACCAGAGGAAGGCAGCGAGCGTCTTGCCGGAGCCGGTGGGCGCCACCACCAGCGCGTTGCGACCGGCGGCGACCGACCGCCACGCACCGATCTGCGCGGCGGTCGGCGCGGCGAAAGCGTTGTCGAACCAGGCGCGGGTGGCCGGGCCGAACCCGGCGAGCACCGCGCCGGCGTCTGCGTCTGCCCCGGTCACCGGTCCATCGTGCCCCTCCGGTCTGACATCCACGAACGGCTCACGACGGAATGGGCGAGCAAAAGGCAAAAAGCGTGGAACGTGCGCTTAATGCGTTAAGTCTCACTTAACTGCTTGCTTCTGAGGAGCAACATAAAGTAACTTCACTCGCAACGCGAACCGGGGTGAGGGGATGTGATGGCCGGCGAGCAGCGCACCGTCGAACCGGGCACCGACGTGCTGATTCGCAAGGTCGACAGTCATCTCGCCGCCCTCCGCGCCGGCCTGCACGGCCCGGAGCTCGAGCTCGCCGAACGTCTCGCCCGCTGCCTGCGCGAGCTGGTCCTCTGCACCGCCCAGGCCAGCGCCGCCGATCGGGGTCAGGTCCGCGTTGCCGTGCACTACTTCGTGCTGCGCCGCGAGAGTCGCGGCCGTCTGCTCGCGGTGCGCTCGCTGACCGCCGCGGAACGTGTCGTCGACCGGGTCGCCCGCCAACTCGGCCGCCCCGACCTGCTGGCCGAGCTACGCCGCGACCGCCCCGCCCCCGACGACGCCCAACCCCTCAACAACGCCCTCCTCCACTAACCCCACCCCCACCCCCTTTTCCCGCGTTGATCAAGAG
>NZ_JAGPXZ010000816.1:0-2585 GCF_018070305.1 Micromonospora sp. M51
ACGGCCCGACCGGGCCGGCCAGCACCAGCGGAAGACCGACCCGGTGCGCGAGCCGGGCACCCACGTCCTGCCCCTTGCCCGGGTTGATCCGACCCAGGATGAGCAGGTGCTCGCCCTTCTCCGGCCGGGGTCGCCGGTCGGCGTCGACCGCCAGCGGGGTGGACAGGTGCACGTGCCCCACCGAGTGCTCCCGCAGCGCCAGCGGGGCGCGAGCCAGCTGCGACGCGGAGACGCCGTTGACCCGGACCCGGTCGCCGCCGTCCAGGCTGCCGTAGAGCGCCGGGTGCTTGGCCAGGTCCCAGTGCAGGGTGTGCAGGGTCGGCGGCCCCGCCGGCCCCATCGCGGCGAGGGTGGCCAGCCCGACCGCCTCGACATGATCGTGCACCAGGTCGATGTCGTCGCGGGAGTGCAGCTCACGGACCACCCCGGCCAGGTGCGCCTGGGCGATCCCACAGACCTGGTTGTACGGCCGTTGCAACGCGGCGAACTGCCCGTCGGCGAAGACCGAGACCTGCTCGTCGACCGGCAGCGTGCTGGTGCCCACCGAGGCGAGCACCACCCGTACGCCCAGTCGCCGCAGCTCCGGCACCAGGGTGGCGATCACGTTCTCGATGCCGCCGTAGCCGGGCGGTGGCACCGACAGCCACGGACCGGCGTTCATCAGCACGGTGAGGCTCTGCGCGCTCACGCGGCGGCCACCCGGCGACGGGGAACCCGGTGACGCAGTTCGGCCAACGGCGGGCGTTCCTCGATGGAAACGTCGCTGACCACGATCTCGCGGTCCAGGTTCGGCAGGGTGTCCGAACCGCCACGACGGAACTGGGTCAGCAACGCCTCCGGCGCCAACCCGGGGGTGGCCCACCCACGCCGTTGCAACCGCGACCAGGCGGTCAACATGATCTGCGCGGACATCCGACCCAGGGCGGCGGTGTCCTGGTGCCGGTGCTTGCGCTCACCGAGATCGACCTGCGCCAGCGCGTCCAGGCCGACCAGATCGAGCAGGTCGATCATCATGGCCGTCTCCACCCCGTACCCGGAGACGAACGGCACCTGGGCCAGCACGTCGCGGCGACCCGCGTACTCGCCGGCCAGCGGCTGCACGAAACCGGCCAGCTCCGGCCAGAAGAGGTTGAGCAGCGGACGGGCCATCAACTCGGTCACCCGGCCCCCACCGTCCTGTTCCACGCTGGCGGTGCCCACCAGGGGCCGGTGGTAGAAGCCCTTCACGAAGTCGACCGACGGGTCGGTCAGCAGCGGGCCGAGCAGCCCACTGACGAAGTGCGGCCGGAACTCCCGCAGGTCGGCGTCGATGAACGCCACCACGTCCCCCTCGGCGGCGGCCAGCCCGGCCCAGAGCGCGTCGCCCTTGCCGGTGAGCCGGGGCAACCCGCGGGTCATCGCATCCTGGCTGACCACCTCCGCGCCGGCGGCGCGGGCCACCTGAGCGGTCCGGTCCGTCGATCGGGAATCCACCACGATCAGCTCGTCGACCAGCGCGACCCGATCCATCAGGTGTTCGCGGATCGTCGACACGATCGCGCCGACGGTGGCCTCCTCGTTGCGCGCCGGCAGCACCACGCTGACCCGGGTCTCACCCTTGGCGCGCATCAGCCGACGGGTCGGCCAGTCCGCAGCCGACGTCGTCCGGTACGTGGCCCACGCCTCCACCACCGGTGACACGCTCGATGTCGTATCCCGCACGGGCACCCCTCCATTCGTGCGTGGAAAAACCGAATTTGGTTGTTCCCATTCCGCATCACGCGCTAACCGCTTTCCTGGCAACAGCTTGATCACAGAGGGGACGTCAGTGCGTTCCCGGGGGATGAACGTTTGATTGCGCACAGCCCAGGGGACTGCTCCCAGCGCAGCTGAAAAGTCTTCGAAGGGGTGTCGGGATGCGGAAATGCCGGGTGGGTCTGGTCGGAGCCGGCGGCGTGGCACAGCGCCACGCACGGGTGCTGGCCGGGTTCGACGACGTCGAACTGGTCGGCGTCACCGACGTCGCACCGGAGGCCGCGTCCGCGCTGGCCGCCCAGCACGGCGGACGGGCCCGCGCCGACGTCGGCGAACTGCTGGCCACCGGCCTGGACGCCGTGTACGTCTGCGTGCCTCCGTTCGCGCACGGCCCCGTCGAGGCGGCGATCATCGAGGCCGGGGTGCCGATGTTCGTGGAGCAGCCCGTCGCTGTCGACCTGGACACCGCGGAGCGGATCGCCGACCTGGTCGCGCGGCGCGGACTGCGCACCGCCGTCGGCCACCACTGGCGCTACCTGAGCGTGCTCGACCAGGCCCGCGACCTGCTCGCCGACCGCCCGGTGCGGATGGTCAGCGGCACCTGGCTGGACAAGGTGCCCCCGGTGGCGTGGTGGTCGCGGCGGGACCGCTCCGGCGGCCCGGTGGTCGAGCAGGCCGCCCACGTGCTCGACCTGATCCGCGTGCTGGCCGGCGAGGTCACCGAGGTCACCGCGTACGGCAACGGCACACCGCCGCCGGTCGACGGCGCCGACATCGACTCGGTGACCACCGCCGCACTGCGCTTCACCGACGGTGCGGTCGGCACGCTCAGCGCCGCCTGCGTCCTCGGC
>NZ_JAGPXZ010000817.1:0-2584 GCF_018070305.1 Micromonospora sp. M51
ATGCAGGATGTCGTCGTACAGTGCGACGAGCTCGGGTGCGGGATCGAGGCCGGTCTCCTCGGCCAGTTTCTGTCGGGCCTGCCGGTAGGCGTCCAGCGCGCCGGCCACGTCTCCGATGCGGTACAGGCCCACCATCAGTTGGCCCCACGCCCGCTGTCGCAGCGGGTGCCTGTCGAGCAGGCCGCGTAACCGGTGCACGACGTCGGCCGACGCGCCGAGGGCCAGCATCGCCTCGGCGTGGTCCTCCTCGACGAGCAGCCGGCGTTCCTCCAGTTGCGCCACCCGCCGCGCCAGCCGTGGGCGCAGTGGCAGGTCGGACAGTGGTGCACCACGCCACAGGCGTAGCGCGTCGGAGAGTTCGGCCTCGGCCCGGTCCAGGTCCCGTTCGCCGGGGCCCACCCGCAGCAGGTAGCCGCCGGCCGCGGCGGTTATCCCGTCCCAGGTCGCCCCACCGCCCAGTGACCGCCGTAGTCCGCGTACGTAGGTGCGCAGGTTCGCGGCGGCCGACGGCGGCTCGTCGTCGCCCCACAGCATCGCTGTCAACTCGTCGGTGCCGACGACCTCATTCGGGCGCAGCAACAGGGTCGCCAGCAGGAGACGCTGCTTCACCGAGCCCAGTGGAACCGACCGGCCGTCGTGGTACACCCGGAACGGGCCGAGGAGTTCGAAACGCAACCAGGCACCTCACCTGTGGGCACTGCCATGTGCTGCCACGTTTACAACACCCGGACAACGCGGGCGAGCGGATGTCTGTACGCCAGTTGTGCGGCGGTTGTACGGGGCCCACCGTACCGTTTTACCGTCCGCACCGCCCCATCCACGAGCGTCCACCCCTTGCCCCCGGTCGACTCGTCTCGTCGTGCCCGGGGTGGGACCGCGTGGCCGGCCGCCTGAGGGCCGATGTGGCCGGTTTGACCCCTCGTCATCATCCCGACGACCTGAACATCAGATTGGATCACACTCAATGAAATCCAGGATTGCCGCGCTACTGACGGCTGTCGCACTGGCATTCACAGCAATGGTCGTGACAGCAGGTCCGGCCTCCGCCGCCACGGCCCCGTGCCGCCAGTACAGCTACGGCTACGGCGGAACCGGCAACTGCGTCAAGGCCATTCAGGGCATCGCGAACGTCCTCTCGATCACCAACGCGGCGCGGTCCGAGGCGGGTCCGGTCGCCCGGGACGGTCGCTTCGGCTCCCAGACGCAGGCCGCGATCATCAAGATCCAGCGTGCGGCAGGCATCGCCGTCGACGGATACGTCGGCCCGCAGACGTGGCGGGCGCTCTGCTACTACGGGGCGTTCTGGGGACACGACATGCAGGCCAAGGCCGACTACCGCTGGGCGAAGTCGTACGCCTGCTGATCCGCCCATCAGCCGGCTGCGACGTACCTGCCGACCAGCGACTCGCAAGGTAGGTCCGGACGCGGGGGGTGTCCGGACCTACCTTGCGGTTCCCCCGGCCTCATCGCCGTCGCGGCGGTGGGGCGGCTGCCGCCCGGGGGCCAAGGTCAGGCGACGTTGTGGGGGCGGAATTGAACGCTCACCCGAGGGCCCACCGGGCGGGTGGTCTTGGGGATGGCGTGCTCCCAGGTGCGTTGACACGAGCCGCCCATGACGATCAGGTCGCCGTGGCCCACCGGGAAGCGGAGGCTCTCACCGCCGCCGCGTGGGCGGAGCAGCAGCGGTCGGGGCGCTCCGAAGGAGACGATCGCGACGATGGTGTCGCTGTGCGCGGAGCGGCCGATGGTGTCGCCGTGCCAGGCCACGCTGTCGCGCCCGGAGCGGTAGAGGCACATGCCGGCGGTGACGAAGGGCTCGCCCAACTCGGGCGCGTAGTGGCTGGTCAGCGCGGCCCGTGCGGCGGTGAGCACGGGGTGGGGGAGTTGCCGTGCGCCGTCGTACCAGCAGAGCAGCCGGGGCACGTCGACCTCGGCGTCATACATGGTGCGCCGCTCGGCCCGCCAGGGCACCTCGGTGAGCAGGGTGTCGAGGACCGAGTCGGAGCCGCGCACCCAGCCGGGGAGGTGGTCGACCCAGGCGCCCCGGCTGAGCTGGTGTCGGCGGATCTGGCCGGGCAGTGGTCCCAGTGTGGGCCCGGCGTCGGCCAGGTCGAGCATCGACGGCTGGTAGGCGGCCTGCGTCATGCAGCCACCCTAGCAGCAGTTTCGTACACCCGTGCGAATGGTGGCGGTGGCGCGGTCAGCGCGGCACGGCGACACGCACCGCGTCGAACACCGCGTCCACGACCCGGGCCCGGCCCTGCCCGTCGACCGTGGACCAGGCGCGCGCGGTGAGCGTCGCCCGCCGCTGCGGCGAGCTGAGCAGCCCGTGCAGGGTCCGCGCCGCCGTGGCGCGGGCGGCGCGTCCGGCGACACCGCCGGCGGTCAGCTCCGGCAGTTCGCCGAGGCCGGCGGCCAGGCCGTGCCGCACCACCCGGGTGTACGACTCACGTTGGTTGTCGACCACGCAGACCAGGGCGCTGGGGGCGCCGAGGCAGCAGAGTTCCCAGGTGGACGTGCCGGCGGCGCTGACCACCAGGTCGGCTCCGGTGATCAGGGCCGGCAGCGAGGTGGTGGGCGGGAC
>NZ_JAGPXZ010000818.1:0-2581 GCF_018070305.1 Micromonospora sp. M51
ATCCAGAACTACGGCAGTGTTGCGTACAACCGGGCCTGGATCACCTCGGTGGCCGGTGTCTGACGGTTAGCGCCCGGCGCGGCGCGGATGGTCGGCCACGTGCCGGCCGTCCGCGCCGCGCTGTTTTGCAGCATCCGATCAGGTGAACAATGCACACGATCGGGTCGCGCCACTCCTGACAGCATCGGAAACGTGCTGGTCGTGACGACAGAGCAACTGCCCGGCTACGAGATCCGCCAGATTCTCGGTGAGGTGGTGTCATCGATGGCCAGGACGCGCAACCCGTACCGCGAGGGGGTCAAGAACCTGCGCGGCGGCGCGTACGACCCGATGGCCCCGGACAACCTGACCCGGTGGCGCACCGACTCGGTGGCCCGCCTCGGCGAGGAGGCCCTGCGGCTCGGCGCGAACGCGGTGATCGGCATGCGATTCGACAGCCGGGACTGCGGCGAGATGTGGATGGAGATCTGCGCGTACGGGACGGCCGTGGTCGCCGTACCCAAGATGCCCGAGGTCATGCCGGCCGACCAGCCGGCGGTCGCCGCGGAGACCGCGGAGCCGGCGGGCTTCACCGGATCTCCCGGCGGCATCGCCGAACCCGCCAGCGCCCCCAACCTGAGAACCGCCGCCGAAACCCCGACCGGCGACTGACACCCGGCCCACCCTGCCCTGTTGATCAAGAGGTTTCGGTCACCAGGGAGATCGAAGTTGACGCAAACCTCTTGATCACCACGAGAGGATGGGGGGCTGGGGTTAGAGGATGGGGGGTGGGCTGTAGGTCGCGGCGTCGGGGTGGGTTTGCACCACCTTGGTGATCCGGCGGGTCACCGCTGCTACCTGGGCCTGGGCGGCACCGACGAAGGCGTTGCGGTCGGCGACCAGGGTGTCGATGTCGGCGCGGGACAGGCCGAGCCGGCCGTCCGCCGCCAGGCGGTCGAAGAGGTCGTTCTCCGGTGCGCCCTTCTCGCGCATCGCCAGCGCCACCGCCACCGCGTGCTCCTTGATCACCTCGTGGGCGACCTCCCGGCCGACGCCCCGACGGACCGCCGCGACCAGGATCTTCGTGGTGGCCAGGAAGGGCAGGAACCGCTCCAGCTCCCGGTTGATCACCGCCGGGTACGCGCCGAACTCGTCGAGCACGGTGAGGAACGTCTGGAACAGCCCGTCGGCGGCGAAGAACGCGTCCGGCAACGCCACCCGGCGGACCACCGAGCAGGACACGTCCCCCTCGTTCCACTGGTCACCGGCCAACTCGCCGACCATCGACAGGTAACCCCGGATGATCACGGCGAAGCCGTTCACCCGCTCCGACGAGCGGGTGTTCATCTTGTGCGGCATCGCGCTCGAACCGACCTGACCCGGCTTGAAGCCCTCGGTCGCCAGCTCCTGGCCGACCATCAACCGGATCGTGGTGGCCAGCGACGACGGCGCGGCGGCGGTCTGTGCCAGCGCGGCCAGCACGTCGAAGTCGAGTGAACGCGGATAGACCTGCCCGACACTGTCCAGCACCCGGGAGAACCCCAGGTGCTCGGCGACCCGCCGCTCCAACTCGGCCACCTTGTCGGCGTCGCCGTCGAAGAGGTCGAGCTGGTCGGCTGCCGTGCCGACCGGTCCCTTGATCCCCCGCAGCGGGTAGCGGGCGATCAGCTCCTCCAGCCGGTCGTACGCGATCAGCAGCTCCTCCGCCGCCGACGCGAAGCGCTTGCCCAGCGTGGTGGCCTGGGCGGCGACGTTGTGCGAACGGCCGGTCATCACCAGCTCGGAGTGCTCGTACGCCAGGAAGGCGAGCCGGGCCAGGGTGGCCACCACCCGGTCGCGGATCAGCTCCAGCGAGGCGCGCACCTGTAGCTGCTCGACGTTCTCGGTGAGGTCCCGGGAGGTCATCCCCTTGTGCACGTGCTCGTGCCCGGCGAGCGCGCTGAACTCCTCGATCCGGGCCTTCACGTCGTGCCGGGTGACCCGCTCCCGCTGCGCGATCGAGGCGAGGTCGACCTGGTCGAGCACCCGCTCGTACGCCTCGACCACGCCGTCCGGCACCGGCACGCCCAGGTCGCGCTGGGCGCGGAGCACGGCGAGCCAGAGCCGCCGCTCCATCCGGACCTTCTCCTCCGGGGACCAGAGGGCTGCCAGTTCGGGCGAGGCGTACCGGTTGGCCAGCACGTTGGGGATCGTCGTCACGTACCTCATTGTCCCGCACCCGCTGGTGGACGCCGGGACCGGGCCGGGGGTGCTCAGGTCGTCACTGGCGGTTCAGCTCGTAGACGGTGACCGGGCCGGCGACCAGCCGGACCTGCGCCAACCCGGCCAGCTCCGCCGACACCGCGCCCGCCCGGCTGTCGGCGAAGAGCCACCGGACCCCGTGCTCGGTGCGGAGCCGGTCCAGGTCCGCCCGGGTCGGCCTGCTGAACACCCCGTCGTTGAGCGCGAGCAACGCCTGATCGGGGAAGCTCTGTCGGGCGTACCCGAGGTTCTCGACGCCGTGCGCGGCCACCACCTCGTCGGTGTAGCCCCAGCTCTCCACCACCGTGCGGTGCCCGCCCAGGCCGGTCACCCAGAACGCGCGGGCGTCGCAGTGCGGGGT
>NZ_JAGPXZ010000819.1:0-2579 GCF_018070305.1 Micromonospora sp. M51
GTGCATCTCCGTCGAGGATAGGTAGCCGTCGCCGATCAGGGGCGCGGATGCCGACACGGCGGCCCGATTCCGCGACGCTGGCGTGCCGCTTTCCGGCACGCCAGCCGGGCTCACCGATGTCCCAGCAGCCCTCGTTCGGTCAGGTGGGCGCGCAACGTCTCGGCGTCCTCGGCGGCCATCAGCCAGCGCGGGATCACGGTCGCCGGCATCCGGCCGACGTACACGACCCAGAAATCTCCGACGTCGCGCACCTGGTCGACCCCGTCCCAGGCGATGCCACCGGACTCGGAGCCGCTGCGCATCATGATGTTGTCATCGGTGATGTCGTACGCGCCCGCGACGGCGTAGCGGCCGGAGCGGCGTCGGGCGCGGGCCAGCACCCACGGCCGGTACAGCATCGACAGCACACCGGCAACGACCAGCGCGGTCCACAGCGGTGCACTCCGCTCGCCCCACCCGAACCCCCGCGAGATGACGAGGCCGATGACCCCGACCGCCGTCAGGACCGCTCCGATATAGCCGAATCTGCGGAGCCGGACGGCGCCGAGCGCGGCGGCCACCCGGCCGGGGTAGGCGGGATCGGCGGGGACGTCGAAGCGGATGTGCACGCCAGAACGATAGTGCCCTCGTCCGCCCCGGGCAGCGCCTTACCCCGCCCTGCTCGTGACGAGGCCCGTGCGCGTCGTGGTGCGGCAGTCTGGTGAGGTGAACCTCCACGAGCCCGCCGACGACGTCCGAACCCCCCGGGCCCAGGCCGGGTCCAGCCCGCAGCACCTTCTGACGACCCTGCTCGGCGAGTACCTCGACTCCGCGGAGGCCGACCTGCCCTCGACGGCGGTCATCGCGATGCTGGGCGAGTTCGGGGTCAGCGAGTCCAGTGCCCGTGCCGCGCTGTCCCGGCTGGTCAAGCGTGGTCTCATCGCCGTGCGGGGGAACCGCCGGCCGCCGGTCTACCACCTCACGCCGCAGGCGATCGCCAAGCACCGCTCCCGGATGCAGCACTTCCTGAACTTCGGCTCCCACCCGGCGTCCTGGACCGGCGAGTGGCTGTTGGCGTCCTTCTCCCTTCCGAGTTCCGGCCAGGCGTCCCGTCACGCGCTGCGCAGGTCGTTGAGCGCACTGGGCTTCGTGGGCCTGTACGACAGCGTGTGGATCCGGCCGGGGTCCGACGCCGCGCCGGTGCGGGAGGCGCAGCGTGCGTTGCTGCGGCACGTGGAGGGCGCCCGGTGGTCGGTCCTGCACGCCCGGTTCGACGAGGAGACCGGGCCACACGGTCCGGCCGCCGCGTACGACCTGACCGCTCTCGCCTCGGCGTACGCGAGCTTCGTCGCGCGGTACGCGCAGCTGCGGGCGGCCGCGCGCAACGGGGAGGTGGACGGGGCCCGGGCGCTGGTGGCGCGCACCTCGGCCATGGACTCCTGGCGGAAGTTCGCCGACGTCGACCCGGACCTGCCCGCGCATCTGCTACCGCAGCCCTGGCCCCGTCCCGAGGCCCGGGAGACCTTCCTGGACATCCACACCATGCTCGGCTCGCTCGCCCAGGCGCGTCTGGTCGAGGTGATGACGCCGCACTGGCCGCAGGCCTCGTCGTGGATCACCCATTTCCGGGCGTCGAGGAACCCCTCCCGCCCGGCGCCGATCGGCGGCAGACCACCTGTCGGCTGACCGGTCGCGGCCGGTCAGAATAGCCCAGACATTGACACTTTTCGTTACGAGAGTGATAGTAACTGCACACAGCTCCCATCGGATCGCCTGTGGGGACCGCGGCCGGGCGGTCGCCGGCGCCGGACGAGCGGGCAGTGGTGGCCGAGGGCACGGCCACCGCCCAGGCCGCGACGCGCCCCTGTCGACCAGACCCGTGGCCAGCGCCGACCACCTTCGTCGGGGTGCGGATGACACCACCACCCCAGGGAGCGCCACCGTGACTGTTCCTGGAGGGTTCAATGAGAAGGCGATCGAAGATCTACGCGGGCCTGGCGGCCGCCATCGTCCCGGTCACCTCCGTGATCATGGCGCTGAGCGGGACACCGGCGTCCGCCGCCGTCGGCGGCTCCGGCCCCTACCCGGCCGACTACGAAACCTCGACCACCCTTGCCAATCACACCATCTTCCGACCCCAGACACTCCCGTCCGAACGCCTGCCCATCGTCGTGTGGGGCAACGGCGGCTGCTCGGCCAACGGCCTCTCCCAGGGCAACTTCCTCCGCGAGATCGCCTCGCACGGCTTCCTGGCCATCGCCAACGGTGCTCCGAACGGGTCCGGCTCCACCACCTCCCAGATGCTCACCCAGTCCATCGACTGGGCCGTCGCGGAGAACTCCCGGCAGGGCAGCAAGTACTACAACAAGATCGACACGAGCAAGGTCGCCGTCGCCGGCTTCTCCTGCGGAGGCTTGGAGGCGTACGCCGTCTCGAACGACCCGCGCGTCACCACGACCGGCATCTTCAGCAGCGGACTGCTGAACGACGCCGACGACTACCAGCTCCGGAGGCTGACCAAGCCGATCGCCTACTTCGTCGGCGGGCCCAGCGACATCGCGTACCCGAACGCCATGGATGACTGGGGCAAACTCCCCGCC
>NZ_JAGPXZ010000082.1:0-13083 GCF_018070305.1 Micromonospora sp. M51
CGGCGTACCGGATCGCCGGACGCCGCCGGTTGGCCCGACTCGCCGAGCTGGTCGGCGGACCGCCGCCCGCGGCACCGGTCGACGCCTGGCCCGCTCGGCAGTGAACCGGTCATTTCGCCCAGGTCGGCGGCGGCGTCCGGGTGTCCGGTGCCGGACAGCCGGCGGGTCGATCCAGGCGGAAAACGGGCGGGTCGGACCTCGGTCGTGAGTCCGCCATCGTCACAGTGACCCGCTTCGAGCCCTACTCACGGTGTACGGTGGCGCCGTCCGGCAGTGCCGAGCGCGGCGGGGCGGTGTCGACCGCCGCGTCGAAGCGGTTTGCGGCCCGCGAAACCCGAATCGCGGGCAACGCGTTACGTTGGACATCCGGACCGCCGGTGCTACGGCGGGGTCGAAAGCGGTCGCTGTCCGGGCGCCGGCAGGCCACGAGCAGGAGTGAGGTCGGGGAGAGACGTGCCGAGCAACGCTGGAACCACCCGTCTGGTCATCGTCGAGTCACCGGCGAAGGCCAAGACGATCTCGGGCTACCTCGGCCCGGGGTACGTCGTGGAGGCCAGCTTCGGTCACGTCCGCGACCTGCCGCGCAACGCCGCCGACGTGCCGGCCAAATACAAGAAGGAGCCCTGGGCACGGCTCGGGGTGGACGTCGACAACGGCTTCCACGCGCTCTACGTCGTCTCCGCCGACCGCAAGCAGCAGATCAGCAAGCTGGTGAAGCTGGCCAAGGAGGTCGACGAGATCCTCCTGGCCACGGATGAGGACCGCGAGGGCGAGGCGATCGCCTGGCACCTGGTGGAGACGCTCAAGCCCAAGGTGCCGGTCAAGCGGATGGTCTTCCACGAGATCACCAAGCCGGCGATCCAGGCGGCGGTGGCCAACCCCCGGGAGATCGACCGCGATCTGGTGGACGCCCAGGAGGCGCGCCGGATCCTCGACCGCCTGTACGGCTACGAGGTCTCCCCGGTGCTGTGGAAGAAGGTCATGCCGCGGCTCTCGGCGGGCCGGGTGCAGTCGGTGGCGACCCGCATCGTGGTCGAGCGGGAACGCCAGCGGATGGCCTTCCGCACCGCCGAATACTGGGACATCCTGGCCACCCTGGCGGTGGCCAACGCCGGCGAGGGTCCGCGCAGCTTCAACGCCACCCTGATCGCCCTGAACGGCGACCGGATCGCCACCGGTAAGGACTTCGAGCCGACCCCCGGTCGGGTCCGGGCCGGCGCCGGGGTCGTGCACCTCGACGAGAGTGGTGCCCGGGGTCTCGCGGCCCGCCTCGACGGGCGGCCGTTCACCGTCACCCGGGTCGAGGAGAAGCCCTACCGTCGTCGCCCGTACGCGCCGTTCATCACCTCGACCCTCCAGCAGGAGGCGGCCCGCAAGCTGCGCCTGTCCTCGCAGCAGACGATGCGCACCGCGCAGCGCCTGTACGAGAACGGCTACATCACCTATATGCGTACCGACTCGGTCAACCTGTCGGAGACCGCCATCTCGGCGGCCCGTCGACAGATCGTCGAGCTGTACGGCGAGCGCAGCGTTCCGCCGGAGCCGCGCCGCTACACCGGCAAGGTGAAGAACGCGCAGGAGGCGCACGAGGCGATCCGTCCGGCGGGGGACAACTTCCGCACCCCGGGCGAGGTGGCCAAGGAGCTGTCCGCTGAGGAGTTCAAGCTCTACGAGCTGATCTGGCGGCGCACCATCGCCTCGCAGATGACCGACGCGGTCGGCTCCAGCGTGTCGGTGCGCATCCGGGCGGTCTCCACCGCGCAGGAGGAAGCCGACTTCGGCGCGACCGGCAAGACCATCACCGACCCGGGCTTCCTGCGTGCGTACGTCGAGTCCAGCGACGACGAGAACGCCGAGGCCGAGGACGCCGAGCGCCGGCTGCCCACCCTGGCCAAGGACCAGCCGCTGACCGCCGACGAGCTGGCCGCGCAGGGCCACCACACCCAGCCGCCGTCGCGCTACACCGAAGCGTCGCTGGTCAAGGCCCTGGAAGAGCTGGGCATCGGCCGCCCGTCCACCTACGCGTCGATCATGCAGACGATCCAGGACCGGGGGTACGTCACCAAGCGCGGCCAGGCGATGATCCCGACCTTCCTGGCCTTCGCGGTGATCGGGCTGATGGAGCGGCACTACCCCCGCCTGATCGACTACGACTTCACCGCCACCATGGAGAACGAGCTGGACGAGATCGCCGGCGGTGACCACGCCGCCGTCGACTTCCTCACCGCGTTCTACTTCGGCAGCTCCAACGGTGCCGGCGACCAGGACATCGCCCGTTCCGGCGGGCTCAAGAAGCTGGTCACCGAGAACCTCAGCGACATCGACGCCCGCAGCGTCAACTCCATCCCGCTCTTCACCGACGACGACGGTCGCGAGGTGGTGGTGCGGGTCGGCCGCTACGGGCCGTACCTGCAACGGGAGCTGCCCGGCGGCGAGCAGCCGGCACCGGCAGCGGGTGAGGGCGAGGAGGGCGGCAGCCAGGGTGACCGGGCGCCGATCCCTGAGGGCCTGGCCCCGGACGAGCTGACCCCGGAGAAGGTGCACGAGCTGTTCCTCGGCGGCAGCGGCGAGCGCAAGCTCGGCGACGACCCCGCCACCGGCGAGCCGATCGTGCTCAAGTCCGGCCGGTTCGGCCCGTACGTCTCCAGTGGTGAGCGGAAGTCGTCGCTGCTGCGTACGCAGACACCGGACTCGTTGACCCTGGAGGAGGCGCTCAAGCTGCTCAGCCTTCCCCGGCTGATCGGTGTCGCGCCGGACGGCGTCGAGGTCTTCGCGAACAACGGCCGGTACGGCCCGTACGTGAAGCGGGGCGAGGAGTTCCGTTCGCTGGAGTCCGAGGACCAGATGTTCACTGTCGGCCTGGACGAGGCGCTGGCTCTGCTGGCCGCCCCGAAGGCCCGTGGACGGCGCGCCGCGGCACCGCCGCTGCGGGAGATGGGCGTGGACCCGGCGACCGAGAAGCCGCTGGTGATCAAGGACGGCCGGTTCGGCCCGTACGTGACCGACGGGGAGTTCAACGCGTCGCTGCGGCGCGGGCAGACCCCGGAGGCGCTGACCCTGGAGGAAGCCTCCGAGATGCTCGCCGAGAAGCGGGCGAAGGGTCCGGCGCCGCGGAAGAAGGCGGCGGCGAAGAAGGCGCCCGCGAAGAAGGCCACGGCCACCAAGAAGACGGCCGCGGCGAGCA
Organism: Micromonospora sp. M51; assembly: GCF_018070305.1. NCBI lineage: Bacteria > Bacillati > Actinomycetota > Actinomycetes > Micromonosporales > Micromonosporaceae > Micromonospora > Micromonospora sp. M51. Next base: position 3,185 of record NZ_JAGPXZ010000082.1, read on the forward strand.
AGTCCACGGCTGCGAAGAAGACGACGACGGCCAAGGCGACGACGGCGGCGAAGAAGGCCCCGGCGAAGAAGGCCGCTCCGCGCAAGGCCGCCACCAGCAGCGAGTAACCCCGGCGCGAGCCAACCGATCGGTGCCCGCGCCGGTCCGACTCCCAGACCTTGGACAGTTTCCGTTCCGACAGAGCGGAGACTGTCCAAGTTCTACTTGGCTCCGCCTGGGCGTGCCGTCAGGCGCCGAGGACGTGGTTCAGGTGGGGGCTGGCGAAGACGCGGTCCGGGTCGAGGCGGTCACGGACGGCCTGGAAGTCCGGGAAGCGGGGGTACGCGGTGGCCAGCGAGGCGGCGTCGCGGTAGTGCAGCTTGCCCCAGTGCGGGCGACCGCCCAGCCCGGCGGCCACCTTCTCGAAGGCCCGGAAGTACGGCTCGTACGGCATGCCGACGTACTGGTGCACGGCGATGTAGGCGTTGTCCCGGCCGTAGCCGTGCGACAGCCAGATGTCGTCGGCGGCGGTGAACCGCACCTCCACCGGGAAGAGCACTTTGAACGGCAGGCCGTCCACGATGCGCTGGAGCGCGGCGAGCGCCTCCGGCAGCGCCTCGCGGGGCAGGCCGTACTCCATCTCCACGAAGCGGACCCGGCGCGGGGTGCAGAAGACCCGGTCGGAGCGGCCGGTGTACTGCCGTTCGGTGAGGGCGCGGGCGGAGACCGCGCTGATCCCGGGGGCCAGCGCGGGCACGGCCCGGCCGAGCCGGCAGGCCCCGGCGAAGACCCGGTTGGACAGGAAGTCGTCGTCCATCCAACCGCGCCAGCGCGACAGCGGCCGGTCGTTGGCGGGTACCCGGTCGTTGGCCTTGACCTGGACCCGGGACGTGTACGGGAACCAGTAGAACTCGACGTGGTCGTGCCGGCCGATCAGCTCGGGCAGTTCGCCGAGCACGTCGGCCAGTTCGGCCGGGCGTTCGTGGGCGCGCAGGACGAAGGCGTCGACGCAGCGCAGGGTCACCTCGACCAGGACACCGAGCGCGCCGAGTGACACCCGGGCGGCGGCGAGGACGTCGGGATTCTCGTCGACGGAGCAGCGCAGCACCTCGCCGGCACCGGTGACCAGTGTGATCGCCTCGACGAAGGTGGAGAGGCACCCGTAGCCGGCGCCGGTGCCGTGGGTGCCGGTGGAGATCGCCCCGGCGACGGTCTGCGCGTCGATGTCGCCGAGGTTGGGCAGCGCGAGGCCGTGCCGGGCGAGCAGGCCGTTGAGCGCGTGCAGGGTCATTCCGGCCGGAACTGTGACAAGTCGGTGGGCGACGTCCACGCTGACCAGGGTGTCCAGCTCGGACAGGTCCATCCGCCGGTCGTCGGCGAGCGCGACGGCGGTGAACGAGTGGCCGCTGCCGGTCACCCGGATTCGAGCGCCGTCGGCCACTGCGGATCGGACGGCTTCTGCGACGTCGGTCGGCGAGCCGGGGCGCAGGATCGTGCTGGCGCTGCCACGCTGGTTCCCGGCCCAGTTGGACCAGCCAGCCCGGGGCGGTGCGATGCGAACCATGCGCACTCCTCATTCATGAATATGAACTGACTTCATATCAGGAACGTTGTAGCTGGTAAATACCGCAATTGCGATCCGCTCGTTGTACCGGTAGTCACGGACTCGTGACGTGGAGATATGTTCATCCGTCGAAGGGGGGTGGCGCAGAGTGTCCACACCAGCCGCCACGACCGGGCCGCTGCGCCGCGTACCGGTGCAAGGTCGAAGTGTCGCGCGGGTACAGCGCATGTTGGATGCCTGCGCCGAACTCGTCGACGAGGTGGGGTACGAGGGGCTGACCACCACCCTGCTCGCCGAGCGGGCCGAGGTGGCGATCGGGTCGGTCTACCAGTTCTTTCCGGACAAGCGGGCGATCGTGCAGGCGTTGACCCTGCGGACCATGGAGTCCTACCTCCAGCGCCTCGACGAGCGGTTCGCCTCCGACGAGATGACCCACTGGTGGGACGGCGTCGACGCGGGCATCGACGAGTACATCACGATGCACCGCACCGTCCCGGGCTTCCGTACCCTGCACTTCGGCGACGTGGTCGACCTGCACCTGCTCGACGAGCAGCGGGACAACAACGGCGTGATCGCCGACCAGTTGGCCCGGGTGCTCACCGAACGTTTCGGGCTCACCGACGTGCCCCAGCTGCGCTTCGTGCTGGAGATCGCGGTCGAGGCGGCGGACGCGCTGATCAAGCTCGCGTTCCGCCGGAAGTCCGACGGCGACGAGCGGGTGCTGCTGGAGGCGAAGGCGCTGATCCGGGAGTACCTGCACCGCCAGGTCGACGGCCCGGACAATGGCCGGTCCGCCGCCGGGAAACAGGCCGAGGCGGCCCAGCCCGTCTGAGTCGGCGCGGGGCGCGGCCCTCCGGCCGGCGGCGGGGCGGCCCTCCGGCGTCAGAGGAAGGCCCGCCCCTCACCCCGGTAGGTGGGGACCGTCGCCACCACCGCGTCCCCCTCGATCAGGTGCAGCTCGTTGACCCGTTCACACAGCTCACCTGCCTTGGCATGGCGGAACCACACCCGGTCGCCGACGCGCAGGTCAGCCGCCGCCGCTCCGGACAGCGGCGTCTGCACCTCGCCGGCACCCTCGGTGCCGACCAGCTTCAGCCCCGCCGGTAACCAGGGCCGGGGCAGCCGGCTGTCGGCGGCCGGTCCGGAGGCGATCCAGCCGCCGCCGAGCACCGTGGCCAACTCCGGCGTCGGCCGGCGGACCACAGTGCAGGCGAAGAAGGCCGCCGGGGTGGGCCGCCAGGCGCGGTACGCGTCGAACAGCGTCGGCCCGTACAGGCCCGATCCCGCGGTGACCTCGGTGACCGCGGGATCGGCGCTGGTCGCGGCCACGCTGCCGGTGCCGCCGCCGTTGACGAACTCCAGGTCGGCGTGCTCGCGTACCGCGGCGACCGCTGCACCACGACGGGCCAGCAGCTCGCGGTACGACCCGCGCTGGGCCAGCCTGATCGCGCCGGCCAGCAGCGTCTGCCCCGGCGGCGCGTCGCCCAGGCCGGCGATCTGCGCCTCGTACGACATGAGCCCGACCAGCCGGAAGCCGGGCCGACCGGCGACGGCCGCGGCGAGCGCTCCGGCGGCCCGCGCGCTGTGCACCGGTGAGCGGCGGACGCCGACGTGCACCCGGCCGCGCAGCGGTCGCCAGGAGGCGTCGAGATCCAGGCACAGCCGTAGCTCGGCGCGCTGCCCCGGTGCCGCGACGGCGTCGATGAGGTCGAGTTGGCCGGTGCCGTCGATCATCAGGGTGATCGCGGCGGCGAGCGTCGGGTCGGCGCCCAGCTCGGCGAGGGCGGCCCGGTCCCCGCTCGGGTACGCGACCAGCACGTCGTCGCTGACGCCGGCGCGGACCAGCCAGATCGCCTCGGGCACTGTGAACGCCATGATGCCCTGCCAGCCGGGCCGCCCGAGAGCTCGGCTGATCAACTCCCGGCTGCGGACGGACTTGCTGGCGAGGCGGACCGGCTTTCCGGCGGCGCGATCGGCCAGGGCGGCCGAATTGGCGTCGAAGGCGCTGAGGTCGACCACCGCGTACGGGGGGTCGAGATGGGCAGTCGCCCGGTCCAGGCGCTCGCGAAGTTTGTCGCTTTCGATGGCCACGTGTGCACGCTAACTGTCTGACGGAGAATGCGAAATACCCTCGCGTACGTCCGGGCTGCGGCCGGTACCTCCGGCGGCCTAGGCTCAGCGAGCAGGAGAATGTCGCCCGGAGGGTGGCCCCCACCCGGGTCTAGAGTGTTGCACCGGAGGTGCCCAGCGATGGGCCGGCACGTGGAGGTACGGCCATCGAAAGCCAGAACAGCGGCGAGTCGCCCGGCGTGTCGCGATCGAGCGACCAGTCGGGCAACGCCGCAAACCCGTCCAGCGGTGGTCAGGTAGATCCGTCCGGTTATGCCGCCATCCGGTCCGTGCTGCGCATCCGGCCGTTCCGCCGTCTCTGGATCGTGCTCGGCGCGGCCTCCTTCGGCGACTGGCTCGGTCTGCTGGCCACCGCCCTCTTCGCCGCCTCGCAGGTGCAGGGCAGCACCGCCCAGGGTGCCGCGTTCGGCGGGGTCACCGCGATCCGGCTGCTGCCCGCGCTGGTGCTCGGCCCGGTGGCCGGCGTCCTTGCCGACCGGTTCGACCGGCGCTGGACGATGGTCATCTGTGACCTGCTGCGCTTCGTGCTCTTCGCCTCCATTCCGCTCTACGCCCTCAGCGGCGCCGCCGGCGGCCTGGTGGTCGGCTGGGCGCTGATCGCCACCTTCCTGATCGAGTCGCTCACCCTGCTGTGGATTCCGGCCAAGGAGGCCGCGGTCCCGAACCTGATCCCCCGGGCCCGGCTGGAGGCGGCCAACCAGCTCACCCTGATCACCACCTACGGCCTCACCCCGGTCGCCGCGGCCATCGGCCTTGCGGTGCTCGACCGTGGCGTCCGTGGCGCCGTGGGCGGCGACCTGCCCTCCTGGGCCGAGCCGGCCCAGCTCGCCCTCTGGTTCAACTCCTTCTCCCGGCTCGCCACCGCGTTGGTGGTGGCGTTCGGGATCAAGGAGATCAGCGAGGCGCAGCGCGGCGAGGCGGAGCGCGCCGAGCAGAGCATGTTCCGGCAGTTCTCCGAGGGTTGGAAGTACATCGGCCAGACCCCGCTCGTCCGGGGCCTGGTGCTGGGCATTTTCGGCGCGTTCGCCGGCGGCGGCATCGTGGTCGGCACGGCCAAGTTCTTCGCCAACTCGCTGGGCGCCGGTGACGCCGCGTTCTCACTGCTCTTCGGCGCGATCTTCGTCGGTCTGGCGCTCGGCATCGGGCTCGGCCCGATGGTCGTCAAGGAGATGTCCAGGCGTCGCTGGTTCGGCATGAGCATCGTGCTGGCCAGCGCCGCCGTGATGACCCTCGCCTTCGCCATCCACCTGTCGATGGCGATCGTCGGCGCGGTGCTGGTCGGCGCGGGCGCCGGGATGGCCTTCCTGGCCGGCACCACCCTGCTCGGCGGCGAGGTTGCCGACGAGGTGCGCGGCCGGGTCTTCGCCGTGGTGCAGATCGGCACCCGGCTGGTGCTGATCCTGGCCATCGGGCTGAGCAGCGTGTTGGTCGGCGTCGGCGGCTCGCGCAAGCTGGAGATCGCTGACCTGGGCCTGTCCATCTCGTCGACTCGGCTGCTGCTGCTCGCCGCCGGTGCCGCCGGCATCTTCGCCGGGATCAGCGCGTTCGGCCAGATGGACGACAAGAAGGGTGTCCCCGTCCTCGCCGACCTGTGGGGCTCCATCCGGGGTCGTCCGCTGATGCCGGCCGAGCCGTTCGTCTCCGCCGGGCTCTTCGTGGTCTTCGAGGGCGGCGAGGGCGCGGGGAAGTCGACCCAGCTCACCGCGCTCGCCGAGCGGCTGCGCGGTCAGGGCTGCGACGTCGTGGTCACCCGCGAGCCGGGGGCCACCGGCGTCGGCCGGCGGATCCGGTCGCTGGTGCTGGACACCTCCGGCGACGACGCGCCCTCCCCCCGGGCCGAGGCGCTGCTCTACGCCGCCGACCGGGCGCACCACGTGGCCACCGTCGTCCGGCCCGCGCTGGTCCGGGGCGGCGTGGTGATCAGTGACCGGTACGTCGACTCGTCCCTGGCGTACCAGGGTGCCGGCCGTACGCTGCCCGTCGACGAGGTTTCCTGGCTCTCCTCCTGGGCCACCGGTGGGCTCAAGCCCGACCTCGTGGTGCTGCTCGACGTCGAGCCGCACACCGGCCTGTCCCGGGTGGCCTCGCGCAACACCGGCACCGACCGGCTGGAGGCCGAGTCGATCGCCTTCCACGAGCGCGTCAGGTACGCGTTCCTCGACCTCGCCGCCGCCGACCCGAAGCGCTACCTGGTGCTCGACGCGTCCCGGCCGGTCGACGAGATCAGCAAGCTGGTGGTCCGGCGGGTCGAGGAGATGCTCGGTAAGCCGGGCGGCATCGTGCACCCGCGCCCGGCGCCGGGCCCGGCCACCACGGGGCAGCCGGCGTTCTCCGACGCGGAGCTGGTGACGATGGAGCACAAGACCTGATGCCGGACGTCTTCGCCGACCTGGTCGGTCAGGACGAGGCGGTGGCGGAGCTGCGCCGGGCCGCCGCCGCGGCGGCGGCCGTGCTGCGGGCTGGCGTGGCCGACCGGGCACCCGCGTTGGTCGCCGCCGACCCGGCCAGCGGCGACGAGTCCGCGCTCGCGGCCGGCGACGCCGCGCCCGGTGCCGTGGACCCGTCGACCGGGATGACCCACGCGTGGATCTTCACCGGGCCGCCCGGCTCCGGTCGCTCGGTTGCCGCGCGGGCGTTCGCCGCCGCGCTGCAGTGCCGGCACGGCACCGGCTGCGGTGAGTGCCCCGGCTGCCACACCACGATGGGCGGCACCCACGCCGACGTGCGGATGGTGGTGCGGGAAGGGCTCTCCATCGGCGTCGGCGAGATGCGCGCGCTGGTGCTCCGCGCGGCCAGTACCCCATCCGGCGGGCGCTGGCAGGTGGTGATCATCGAGGACGCCGACCGGCTCACCGAGGCCGCCGGCAACGCGCTGCTCAAGGCGATCGAGGAGCCCCCACCGCGAACTGTCTTCCTGCTCTGCGCGCCGTCCACCCACCCGGACGACATCTCGGTGACCATCCGGTCGCGCTGCCGGGTCGTACCCCTGCGGCAGCCGCCGGCCGCCGCGGTGGCCGAGGTGCTGGTTCGTCGGGACGGCATCGCACCCGACGTGGCCCAGTGGGCGGCGGCGGCCGCGCAGGGCCACGTGGGTCGGGCCCGGCGGTTGGCCCGCGACCCGGAGGCCCGCAAACGGCGTGAGGCGGTGCTCGCGGTACCCCGCCGGTTGACAGGTGTCGGCGCGGCGTTCGACGCGGCGTCCGCGCTGATCGAGGCGGCCGAGGCGGAGGCCGCGGCGTCGGTCACCGAGGCCGACACGGCCGAACGGGCGGCTCTGGAGACCGCGCTCGGCGCGGGCGGTACCGGCCGGGGCGCGGCCGGCGCGATGCGGGGCGCCGCCGGGCAACTCAAGGAGCTGGAGAAGCGGCAGAAGTCCCGGGCCACCCGGGCCCAGCGCGACGCCCTGGATCGGGCGCTCGTCGACCTGGCGGGCTTCTACCGGGACGCGCTCACCATGGCGCTGCGCGCACCCGTCGCCCCGGTGCACACCGACACGGCGGCGCTGGCCGATGCCGGCGCCCAGAAGTGGGACGCCGAGGGGGCGCTGCGCCGGCTGGAGGCAGTGCTCGCCTGCCGCGCGGCGATCGAGGCGAACGTCAAGCCGCGGATCGCTGTCGAGGCGATGATGCTCGCCCTCTGGAAGGGCTGACCCGCACGTCCCGGCGTTGTCCACAGGCATCGACAGGTTCGATTGCTGTGCGGTACGGTCCGTGTGCCGTGGTGACGGTGGCAGCACACTGAGTGATGGATCGCCCGGGAGGAGTCGGCCGATGCCGCGGGGGGAGATCGACGAAGCCTGGATCGAGGAGGCGGTGCGACGCTACCGCCGGATCGAGTCCCTCCAGGCCGAGTTCGACCAGGCGGTGTCGACCGTCGAGGTGACCGTCCGGTCGCCGGACGGTCTGGTCGAGGTGGTGGTCACCGCCGGTGGGCGGATCACCGACGTCCGGTTCCTCGGGCCGCTGCACACCCGTAGTCCGCGCGACGTGGCCGGTTCCGTGCAGGCCGCGGTCACCGCGGCGGCCGACGCCGCCGAATGGGCCCGGGAAAAGCTGCACAACGAGACGTTCGCCGCCTACCGACCGCTCGCGGGGGCCTGAGATGGACACACTGCGTGCGCTCTCCGCCCGACTGGACGAGGCGAGCGCCACCCTCACCCTGGTCTCGCACACCGTCACCGCCAGCGATCCGGCCCAGGCCGCGTTCGGCGCCGACGCGCCGGGCCGACCGGGTGAGATCGGTCGGGCGCTGCACCGGCAGTGGACCACCGCCACCGACGACCGGGCCCGGGAGGCCCGCGCCGCCGCCGGTCGACTGGCCGCCGCCGCCGCGGCGGTGCGGGAGGCCGCCGACCGCTACGCCGAGGTCGACCGGGCGGCCCGCCGCCGACTCACCGGGGAACCGTGATGGACGCACTGGACCGGCTCGCCGAGCCCGGCCTCGACCTGCTCCGCCGGGTGGACACGCTGATCGCCGCCGGCGTGCCCGAGGGGCACCGGGTCTGGCCGCTGCTGCGCCGCATGCAGGTGCTGCCGGGCGACGCCGTCCGCAGCTTCCTCGACCTGCACCCGGTGCCGCTCGCCAGCGCCGGGCACGCGGTGCGCCGGCTCGTCCGGGGGTACGACGACGTCTGCGCCGCGCTCACCGACTCGGTGCTCTGGTCCGGCCCGGCCGCCACCGCGTACGGGCAGCAGCGGGCCGCGCTGCTGCGTCACCTCGACGAGGGGCCGGACAGCCTGGTCGGGCGACTCGACTCCACCGCCGGATACGCCGACGCCCTCGCCGACTGGGTGGAGGGCAGCCGTCTCGCGCTGGCCCGCACGTTGGCCGACGTGCTCCGCTCGGCCGAGGCGGTCGCCGTGGTCGCCGCCACCGCCACCCGCGCGCCAATGCGCCCCGGGCCGGTCGGGCCCGGCGTCGCCGACGCGGCCGAGATCGCCGCCCGGGTGCTGGCGGTGCTGTGCGTCGCGTACGACGGTGCGGAGACGCTGCTGCGACAGTGGGCGCCGAGTCTGGCCGAGACCGCGTGGCGTCCGCCGACGGACGGGCGACCCCGCTACGACCAGCCCACCCGGGTCGGCTGGTAACCCGAACCTCGGGCCCGCGCCGCCCCGGACAGGCCACGGCGTCGCTCGCGGGCACCTGACCTGAGCCGGTGCCCACGGCGACGCCGTGGTCTTCCCCCTGCACCCCCCGCAGGTCTGTCTCCACTCAACGCCGTCGCGGCACGTTTTGTCTCCTGCCCGGCCCCGGATTCAACCGTCCGGGCGAGGAGCAACGGCACGACGGGACGCCCGGCAATGGGTCGAGTCGACGGCGATGAATGGCAGCGGGGCGTAGCCGGCCGGTGCGCCCTGCGCCGCGACCCGTCGTAGGGTGGGGGGATGGGCATGCTCTGCGCGGTCAGCTTCAACCGGTACGGGCGGCTCTACTACCTCGACCCGGGTGACCTGCGTCCGCAGGTGGGCGACCGGGTGTTGGTGCCCACCGATGACGGGCCCGAGGTGGCGGAGTGCGTGTGGGCCGCGCAGTGGGTGACCGAGGACACCGACGGCTTCCCCCGCCTGGTGGGGCTCGCTGGCGACGACGACCTCCGCCGGGATGAGGCGTTGCGTCGGCGCAAGGCTGAGGCGAAGGTGGCAGCGAAACGGCTGATCCGCTCGCACGGCCTGCCGATGAAGGTGGTGGCGGTCGACCACGTGCTCGGCTCCGCCGAGAGCGGCGGCGAGCGCAGCACCGTCTACTTCACCGCCCCGCACCGGGTGGACTTCCGATCCCTGGTCCGCGACCTGGGCGCGACCCTGCACTGTCGGGTGGAGCTGCGTCAGCTCTCCGCCCGCGACTCGGCGCGGGTGCAGGGCGGCATCGGCTCCTGCGGTCGGGACCTGTGCTGCGCCACCTTCCTCACCGACTTCGAGCCGGTGACCATCCGGATGGCGAAGGACCAGGACCTGCCGCTCAACCCGCTGCGCATCTCCGGCGCGTGCGGCCGGCTGATGTGCTGCCTCAAATACGAGCACCCGCTGTACCAGCGCTTCCAGGAGACCGCCCCGGCGGTCGGCAGTCGGGTCTCCACGCCGGAGGGTGACGGCCGGGTGGTCGGCCACAGCGTCCCGAGAGACGCGGTGACAGTACGTCTGGACGCGGACGGCTCGCGCTCCATGTGCTCCCGTGCCGACGTCTGCGGCTCCCGTCAAGCCCACGACCAGCGCTACACCCCCTAACC
>NZ_JAGPXZ010000820.1:0-2576 GCF_018070305.1 Micromonospora sp. M51
GGTCCGGGCCGCGAAGCCGGACGTGGTGATCGTGCAGGAGGGGCCGCGCCGGTTCCGGTGGCGGCAGAAGTCCGCCACGTTGGCCGAGTCGTTCGGTCTGGTGGTGGCCGCCGGTGGGCTGCCCGCCCTGGGCAACCTGCTGCTGACCAGCCTGCGGGTGCAGGTGCGCGCCACCCGCTGCCAGCGCTTCCCGCTGACCCCCGGCCGGCACCTGCGCGGCGCCGCGTACGCCGACTGCAGGGTCGGCGACGCTGCGTTCACCGTCGCCGGCTCGCATCTGTCCACCGACCCGGCCGAGCGGCCCTCCCAGGCCGCCGAGTTCAAGCGTGGCCTGGACGCGGCGACCAGCCCGGTGCTGGCCGGCGCGGACCTCAACGAGGGTCCGGACGGACCCGCCTGGGCCACGGTGTCGCGCGGGTTGACCGACGCCGCGGTGGCGGCCGACCGGGCCGAACGGCTCACGTACTCGTGCGCCGACCCGCGCCGGCGCATCGACGCGCTCTTCGTCGACCCACGGATCACCGTTGTCGACTACGACGTGGTGGACACCCCGCAGACCCGGCGGGCCAGCGACCACTTCCCGGTCCTGGTCGACCTGCTCCTGCCCACCACCGGCTGACCTCCGCCCCCGGCCCGCGCGTCGACGCGTCCGCTCCAGGACTGGACATCCGGCCCCGTTGTGGAGAGGATTTCGCGGCGACCGGCACGCCTGCCGTACCAAAAGGAGATGTCCCCGGTGTCCACCTCCACCGACCACGGCCGGCCCGACCCGGAGGCGACCTCGCCCGCGGCGAACAGCGACGGCCGCCCGGTCTCCGACCGGGGCGACACGGTCTGCGTCATCGGGGCCGGGGCCAGCGGGCTGACCGCCATCAAGAACCTGCGCGAGCACGGGTTCGGCGTGGACTGCTACGAGCGGGAGACGGGCGTCGGCGGCGCCTGGAACTGGCGGCACGACCGCAGCCCGGTGTACGCCAGCACCCACCTGATCTCGTCGAAGCCGTTCACCCAGTTCCCCGACTTCCCGATGCCGGACTCCTGGCCGGACTATCCGCACCACGGTCAGGTGCTGTCGTACTTCGAGCGGTACGCCGACCACTTCGACCTGCGCTCGCACATCTGGTTCGGCACCGAGGTGATCCGGGTCCAGCCCGTCGAGGGGGATCGGTGGGACGTCACCACCCGCTCCACCGGCGGGTACGGCCCGGAGCGCACCGCCCGGTACGCCGCCGTGGTGATCGCCAACGGGCACAACTGGTCGCCGAAGCTGCCCCGCTACGAGGGCCTGGAACAGTTCCGTGGCGAGGTCATGCACGCCTCGTCCTACAAGGACCCGGCGCAGCTGCGCGGCAAGCGGGTGCTGGTGGTCGGCGCCGGCAACACCGGCTGCGACATCGCCGTCGAGGCCGCCCAGCAGGCGTCGCGCTGCTGGCACTCCACCCGGCGCGGCTACTGGTACGCGCCGAAGTACGTCCTCGGTCGCCCCGCCGACCAGGTCAACGACACCCTGTTGGCGCTGCGGGTGCCGCTGCGGGTACGGCAGTGGCTCTACCACTGGACGCTGCGGCTGACCGTCGGTGACCTGACCCGCTTCGGGCTGCCCAAGCCCGACCACCGGGTGTACGAGACGCACCCGATCGCGAACAGCCAGCTCGTCTACTACGTGGGCCACGGCGGGATCGGTCCGGTGCCGGACGTCGCCCGGTTCCACCCGTACGCGGTGGAGCTGGCCGACGGCCGCGAGATCGACCCCGAGGTGGTCGTCTTCGCCACCGGTTACCTCCCGCGCTTCGAGTTCCTCGACGCGTCGGTGTTCGGTGACAGCGCGGGCGCGGGTCGGCCCACGTTGTGGCTCAACGCGTTCACCCCGGGGCATCCCACCCTGGCGGTCGCCGGGCTGCTGCAACCGGACTCCGGGCTGTTCACCCTGTCGCACTGGCAGACGGTGCTCTTCGCCCGGCTGCTGCGGGCCCGTCGGGACCGGCCGGAACGCGCCGCGGCGTTCGCGTCCCGGGTGCGGGAGCGGGCCGGGGAGCGGTACTCCGGGCCGGTCAAGGAGAGCAGCCGGCACTGGTTCGAGGTCGGGCACGCCGACTACCTGCGCGCCGTCCAACGCGCCCTGACCGAGCTGGAGGGCAAGTGAGCGCCCAGCCGCATCGTCGCGAACGAAAGGCAGACCAGTGAGCGAGCTGCGGATCATGCGCGGCCGGGAGTGGTCGCGCCCGGTCCGGCCGGCCCGGCGGGAGGTGCTCAGCGCGATCCCCGAGCTGGAGGAGGGGCGCCCGCCGCTGCTCTTCGTGCCCGGGTTCGGGCACGGCGCGTGGGCGTTCGCCGAGCACTGGTTGGGTCACGCCGCGTCGCGGGGGTTCCCGGCGTACGCGGTGAGCCTGCGGGGGCACGGTGGCAGCGAGCCGGCGCCGGAGGCGACGCTGCGGGCGTACGCCCACGAGGTGGTCCAGGTGGCGGCGAGCCTGCCGCGGCAGGCGGTGCTGGTGGGGCACGGCGCCGGGGCCCTGGTCGTGGCGCACGCGTTGGCCCGCTACCCGGCGCGGGGCGCGGTGCTGGTGGCGCCGGTC
>NZ_JAGPXZ010000821.1:0-2560 GCF_018070305.1 Micromonospora sp. M51
GAATTGCTCACTGTGCCCGTACCTGACCCGCCGGTGACCGGCGTACCCAGCGACCCGAACGAGCTGGCCGCGCCCGCGCCGGCGCGCCCCTCCCGGCTCGACCCGGCCATCGCGGCCCAGCTGCGCCGCACCGCCGACGGTCTGGTCGCCGCCGTGGTGCGCGCGCACGACTCCGGTGAGGTGCTGATGGTCGCCTGGATGGACGACGAGGCGTTGCACCGCACCCTGACCACCGGCCGGGCCACCTACTGGTCGCGCAGCCGACGCGAATACTGGGTCAAGGGCGCCACCTCAGGGCACCACCAGTACGTGCGGTCGGTCGCCCTGGACTGCGACGGGGACGCGCTGCTGGTGAGCGTGGACCAGGTCGGCGCGGCCTGCCACACCGGCCACCGGACCTGCTTCTTCACCGAGCTGCCCGTCACCGGGACGGAGGCGCACTCATGACCGACGGCTCGCTCAGCCCTGACCTGGCCACTTTCACCGCGTTGGCCGCCGAGTGGCGGGTGGTGCCGGTGACCCGGCGGCTGTTGGCCGACGCGGAGACCCCGGTCGGCGTCTACCGCAAGCTGGCCGGTGGGCCGGGCACGTTCCTGTTGGAATCGGCTGAGCAGGGCGTTGGTTCGGCCGGGATGGCCTGGTCGCGGTACTCGTTCATCGGGGTACGCAGCAGCGCCACCCTGATCGAACGCGACGGCGTGGCGACCTGGCTCGGCCAGCCGCCGAGCGGGCTGCCCACCGAGGGTGACCCGGTGCGGATGTTGCGGGAGACGGTCGCGGCGCTGGCCGGGCCGGTCGGGGACCCGTCCGACGGTCTGCCGCCGTTGACCGGGGGCATGGTCGGCTACCTCGGCTACGACCTGATCCGGCGGTTCGAGCGGTTGCCCGAGCTGACCGAGGACGACCTGGGCGTCCCGATGGTGGGCATGATGCTCGCCACCGACCTGGTGGTGCTCGACCACTACGACGGCTCGGCGATCCTGGTCGCCAACGCGGTGCTGCCGCCGTTGGACGCCCCGGACCGCGCCCCGCAGGTCGCCGCCGCCTACCACCACGCGGTGGGCCGGTTGGACGCGATGACCACGGCGTTGTCCCGGCCCATCCCGCCGATGATCTCCACCGTCGAGCGTCCGCCGGCCGGAGAGGTGCTCTGCCGTACGCCGGAGGGCGGTTATCCGAAGGCGGTGGAGGCGGCCAAGGAGGCGATCCGGGCCGGTGAGTGCTTCCAGATCGTGCTCTCCCAGCGCTTCGAGCGGACGACCCACGCCGACCCGCTGGACGTCTACCGGGTGCTGCGCACCAGCAACCCCAGCCCGTACATGTACCTGTTGCGCTTCGACGGGTTCGACATCGTCGGCTCGTCTCCGGAGGCGCACCTGAAGGTCACCGGCGGCGCGGACGGGCGGCGCCGGGCGTTGCTGCACCCGATCGCCGGCACCCGGCCGCGAGGTGGCACCCCCGCCGCCGACGCGGCGCTCGCCGCCGAGCTGCTCGCGGACCCGAAGGAGCGGGCCGAGCACGTGATGCTGGTCGACCTCGGCCGCAACGATCTGGGGCGGGTCTGCCAGCCCGGCAGCGTGGAGGTGCCCGAGTTCGCGACCATCGAGCGGTACAGCCACGTCATGCACATCGTCTCCACCGTCACCGGCACGTTGCGTGACGACCAGAGCGCCTTCGACGCGTTGGCGGCGACCTTCCCGGCCGGCACGCTCTCCGGGGCGCCGAAGGTGCGGGCCATGGAGATCATCGAGGAGTTGGAGCCGGTCCGTCGTGGTCTCTACGGCGGCACCGTCGGCTATTTCGGCTTCGGCGGCGACCTGGACATGGCGATCGCCATCCGGACCGCGTTGATCCGCGACGGCCGCGCCTACGTGCAGGCCGGGGCCGGTGTGGTCGCCGACTCGGACCCGGCCGCCGAGGATCAGGAGACGCGGAACAAGGCAGCGGCCGTGCTGGCCGCGATCGCGGCCGCCGAGACCCTCCGGCCCGCTCGGTGAGCGCGAGGAGTGCAGCGCAGCGGAGCCCCGCAGTCGCGAACGAAAGGCAGACTCAGTGAGTGGGGAGCGGGCCGTCGTGGGCCGGCGGGCGTTGACGTACGCCGTGCTGCTCTGCCTGGCCGGCGCGGGCCTGGCGCTGTGGGCGGCCACGCGGAGTTGGTCGGTCGAGATGTCGGTACGTCCGGCGCCGCTGCCGCCGGTGCGCGACACGCGCAGCGGTGCGAGTCTGCTGCCCTGGCTGCCGGCGTTGGCGCTGGTGACCCTGGCCGGGGGTGGTGCGGTGCTGGCCACCCGGGGCCGCCTGCGGCGGGCACTGGGTGTGCTGCTCGGCGTGCTCGGCCTGGCCGTGGCGGCCGGCGGCGGGTACGGGCTGGTGGCCGACGTGGGCGGCGCGGTGAGCCGGCAGTGGCCGGCGCTCTGCTTGCTCGGCGGTCTGCTGGCCGCGGTGGGCGGCTGGTGGACGGCGTTGCGGGGCGGTGAGTGGCCGGCGATGGGCGCCCGGTACGAACGTCCGGCGCGGACCACTGCGCAGGCGGCGTCGGCGCAGGGTGACCCGGCCGGGT
>NZ_JAGPXZ010000822.1:0-2549 GCF_018070305.1 Micromonospora sp. M51
ACCGTGCTGATCGCCAACCGGGGCGAGATCGCGCTGCGGGTGCTGCGCGCCTGCAAGGAACTCGGCGTGCGAACGGCGGTGGTCTACTCCGCGGCCGACGTCGACTCGCCGGCGGTCCGCCTCGCCGACCAGGCCGTCCGCATCGGACCCGCGTCGAGTCGGCGCAGCTACCTCAACGCCGCCGCCATCGTGGAGGCGGCCCGGCAGGTGGGCGCGCAGGCGGTGCACCCCGGCTACGGGTTCCTCTCCGAGGACGCCGACTTCGCCGAGATCTGCGCCGACAACGGGCTGACGTTCATCGGACCGCCGCCGGCGGTGATGACCGCGCTGGCCGACAAGTCCTCGGCCCGGGCCCTGATGAGCCGCGCCGGCCTGCCGCTGTCGCCGGGCAGCGTCGCGCCGGTGCCGACCGCCGCCGCGGCGGCCGAGGTGGCCGAGGCCGTCGGCTACCCGGTGATCGTGAAGGCCGCCGCCGGTGGCGGGGGCCGTGGGATGACAGTGGTGCGCACCCCGGGTGAGCTGCGCCGGGCGTACGCCCGCACGAGGGCCGCCGCGCAGGCCGCCTTCGGCGACGACCGGGTGTACGTCGAGCGGTACCTCACCGAGGCGCGCCACGTCGAGGTGCAGGTGCTCTGCGACGCCCACGGCAATGGCGTGCACCTGGGCACCCGGGACTGCTCGGTGCAACGGCGTCACCAGAAACTGGTCGAGGAGGCGCCCGCCCCGGCGCTGCCCGCCGCCGTCCTCGACACCATCGCCGAGACCGCACTGCGGGGTGCGCTCCAGGTCGGCTTCGTCGGCGCCGGCACGCTGGAGTTCCTGGTCGACACCGAGGAGAAGTTCCACTTCCTGGAGATCAACTGCCGGATCCAGGTGGAACATCCGGTCACCGAGATGGTCACCGGAATCGACCTGGTGCACGAGCAACTGCACATCGCCGCCGGGGTGCCGCTGCGCTGGCGTCAGGAGGAGATCCGCCTGCACGGCGTCGCGGTGGAGTGCCGGGTCAACACCGAGGACCCCGGACGCGACTTCGCCCCCACCCCCGGGCGGTTGGAGCGGTTCACGCCACCCGGCGGCCCGTTCACCAGGGTGGACACCCACGCCAGCGCCGGCTACCTGGTCGGCCCCTGGTACGACTCCCTGCTCGCCAAGGTGATCGTCTGGGCGCCCGACCGGGAGTTGGCCCTCAACCGGCTGGAACGTGCCCTGGACGAGTTCGATGTCGCCGGCCCGGGCGTGCACACCACCATCCCGTTCGTCCGGCGGGTGCTCGACGACGCCGCATTCCGCAAGGGCCGCTACACCACCGGCCTGGTCGACCGTCTGCTCGCCAAGCCGACAGGCCAGCCGACGGCCACCCCCGCACCGCGCACCGCGCCCGCCGCAGATCCCGACGCAACACACAGGAGGACCCGATGACCGTCACCCATGGTCGCCCGATGACCGCCGAGATCACCGACATCCTGGTGGCGCACTGCGGGCTGGACGCCGACGCCGCGGCCCGGGCGCCCGCGGCGTCCCTGGAGGAGCTGGGCATGGACTCACTCGCCCTGCTGGAGCTGTCCGCCGTGGTCGCCGACCGCTGGCAGGTGAGCATCCCCGAGCAGGCCGGGCAGTTGAGCATCCCGGCGGTCGCCGACCTGGTCGCCCGCCGCACCGACCCGCCCGGGCACACCGAGAACAGCGTGGTCATCGACGCGCCCCTCGGGCTGGTCTGGGAGGTCACCAACGACGTGGCGAACTGGACCGAGCTGTTCACCGAGTACGCCGTGGTGGACATCCTGCACCGTGAGGGTCACACGGTGCGGTTCCGGCTCACCATGTACCCCGACGAGAACGGGACGACCTGGAGCTGGGTCAGTGAACGCACCGCCGACCCGGTGAGCAGGCAGGTCCGGGCGCACCGGGTGGAGACCGGGCCGTTCGAGTACATGCGCATCCACTGGCGCTACACCGAGGAGGCCGGTGGCACCCGGATGACCTGGACGCAGGACTTCGCGATGAAGCCCACCGCGCCGGTCGACAACGCCGCGATGACCGAACGGATCAACACCAACAGCGTGATCCAACTCGCGGTGATCAAGGACCGGGTGGAGCGGATCGCCCGGCAGCGCGCCGACCAGGGCGTTTCGGTGGGCGACGGGTCGACGGAGGCCGACGATGAGTGACCTGAGCACCCGCCCGATCGCCGCCCGGGACGTCCCCGCCGACCGTCGGCGCGGCGGTGAGCTGCGGGTGCTGCTCGGCCCCCGCACCGTCGGCAGCACCTCGGGCTTCCTCGGGGTGGCCACCCTCGCGCCGGGGGAGCGGATCGCCGAGCACTACCACCCGTACAGCGAGGAGTTCCTCTACCTGGTGCGCGGCGCGATCACGGTGGACCTGGACGACCAACCGACGTTGCTGGCCGCCGGTGAAGGGCTGTTCGTTCCGGTCAATGTGCGGCACCGGCTGCGCAACACCGGCGTCGAACCGGCCGAGGTGGTCTTCCACCTGGGCCCGCTCGCCCCCCGCCCCGAGCTGGGCCACGTCGACACCGAACTGGTCGA
>NZ_JAGPXZ010000823.1:0-2539 GCF_018070305.1 Micromonospora sp. M51
CCTTCCACTGCGGCGTGTGCAGCTCCAACGCGGCCAGGTTCGCCAGCCAGACCAGGGTGGGCAGGTCGTCGGCGACCACGTAGTCGATGGTTTCCCGGCCCTTCGTCGACCCGGGGGCGGGCAGGTTTTCCACCCGCACCCAGTCCGGGGTCGCGGCCGGTGTGTTCTTCTCGAAGAACGACTTGTCGTCCACGCCGTTGGGGAAGCGGATCCGGGTGACCGGTCGGTCCCGCAGGTGCGGCAGGAGCACCGGGGAGATCCGGGTGTAGTAGTCGATCACCTCACCCTTGGTGAACCCGGCCGCCGGGTAGAGCACCTTGTCCAGATTGGACAGCTCCAGCGAGCGGCCCTCGACGTCCACCCGTAGCCGCTCAGCCGGCATCGTCGACCTCCTCCGGAGGCTTGTCCGGGCGCAACCGCAGCACCCGGGGGAAGCGCAGCCGGCCGTCGGGGGTGCGCTGGCCGTACTTCACCTCCACCACCACCCGGGGTTCTACCCAGATGGCGCCCCGGGCATCCTCGCGCGGCACACCCGCGGCGAACGGTGACACGCCGGAGCGCAGCGGCTCCAGTTCGGCGAGGAGCTGCCGCTCGATGGCGGCACCGATCCCACCACCGACACGGCCCCGGTAGATCAGCCGGCCGTCCGGGCCGGGCACCCCCACCAGCAGCCCACCGATCCGGCGCGCGCCCGGTCGCCAACCGCCGATGACGAAGTCGCCGGTCACCTCCAGCTTGACCTTCACCCAGTCCGGCGAGCGCACCCCCGGGCGGTAGACGGCACCGACGCGCTTGGCCATCACCCCCTCCAGGCCGTGCTCACCGGCCGCCTCGTAGGTGGCCGGCCCGTCGGCGAACATCGGCGGCACCGCCCACCGGGGGCCGCCGAGGGCGAGCGCGTCCAGCGCCTCCCGGCGGCGCTCGTACGGCCAACCGGTCAGGTCGTCGCCGTTCAGCCGCAGCAGGTCGAAGATCATGTAGGTCACCGGCATGACCGCTGCCAACCGGGCCGCCTTGTTCCGGTCCCGGACGTGCATCCGCTCGGCCAGCGCGGTGAACGACGGCTGCCCACCCTGCCCGAGCAGCACCACCTCGCCGTCGAGCAGGGCGTCGTCGACCTGCTCGGGCAGGGTGGCCAGCTCCGGGTACGCGGCGGTGATCTCCACGCCGGAGCGGGCATACAGGTGCTGGTCGCCGCCGGAGATGTCGGCGAGCGCGCGGACGCCGTCCCACTTGAACTCGTACGCCCAGCCGTCACCCGCCGGGAGCGGCCCGGTCATCGCGAGCATCGGCTTGAGCGGCGCGCCGGGCACGACCCGACTGTAGTAGCAGGCCGAACACCTCGCGTCCGGTTCTTTCGGATGCGAGCATGGTCGATACCGGGGAAGGGAGCGCAGGATGCGTGCCATCTGGAAGGGAGCCGTGTCGTTCGGGCTCGTCTCGATCGGGGTGAAGCTCTACTCCGCCACCGAGGAGAAGGACATTCGGTTCCACCAGGTGCACCGCGAGGACGGCGGTCGCATCCGCTACAAGCGCACCTGCTCGGTCTGCGGCGAGGAGGTCACCTACGACGACATCGCCAAGGGCTACGACATCGGCGGCGGCGAGATGGTGATCCTCACCGACGAGGACTTCGCTGACCTGCCGCTGACCAGCTCCCGCGCCATCGACGTGCTGGAGTTCGTCCCGGCCGAACAGGTCGACCCGATCCTCTACAACAAGGCGTACTTCCTGG
Source organism: Micromonospora sp. M51 (assembly GCF_018070305.1). NCBI lineage: Bacteria > Bacillati > Actinomycetota > Actinomycetes > Micromonosporales > Micromonosporaceae > Micromonospora > Micromonospora sp. M51. The sequence continues at coordinate 1,736 of NZ_JAGPXZ010000823.1, forward strand.
AGCCGGAGGGCGCGGCCACCAAGCCGTACGTGCTGCTACGCGACGCGCTGATCGACTCGGAGCGGGTGGCCATCGTCAAGGTGGCGCTGCGCCAGCGGGAACAGCTGGCCACGCTGCGGGTCCGCGAGGGTGTGCTGCTGCTCAACACCATGCTCTGGCCCGACGAGATCCGTACCCCGGACTTCGGTTTCCTCGACGAGGACCTGAAGGTGCGCCCGCCGGAGCTGGCCATGGCCAGCTCCCTGATCGACTCGATGACCGGCGAGTTCGAGCCGGACGTCTTCACCGACGACTACCGGGCCGCGTTGCAGGAGGTCATCGACGCCAAGGTGGAGGGTCGCGAGGTCGTTCAGCCGGAGGAGGTCGAGGAGGCCCCGGCCGCGGCGGTGGACCTGATGGCCGCGTTGAAGGCGTCGGTGGAGCGCGCCAAGGCGGCTCGCGGCGAGCAGCCCGCCCGCGCGGGTGGCGGTGCTGGCGAGCCGACGCCCATCTCGTCGGCCCGGTCCGCGCAGAAGGCAGCGGAGAAGAAGGCGGCCAAGGCGCCCGCGAAGAAGACCGCGGCGAAGAAGACGGCCGAGAAGAAGGCGGCCGAGCCGGCGAAGAAGACCGCCGCGAAGAAGACGGCCGCGAAGAAGACCGCCGCGAAGAAGGCGGAGCCGGCGAAGAAGACCGCCGCGCGCAAGACCGCATCCCGCAAGAGCGCCTGACCGTACGGCCCCGACGGCGGTGTCCGTCGGGCCGGGTACGCTCCGCCGGCCGCTGGCGACCGGAGGAGCCCCCATGCCGTACACCCCTGATCTGGAC
>NZ_JAGPXZ010000824.1:0-2535 GCF_018070305.1 Micromonospora sp. M51
CCCCGGCCAGCTCGGCCAGCGGCACCTCGACCCGGTACCGCTCGCTGAGCAGGGCGAGGATCGGATCCTGCCCGGTGTCGGCGACCAGCGGCCGGAACACGCCGATCCGCCCGACCTGGCGGGACAGCAACTCCGCCAGCCCGAGGGCGATCGTCGACTTGCCTCCGCCCGAACCAACGCTGGTCAGATACACGCTGCGAGCCACAGCCCCCACCCTAGAAGATCGCGAGACTCCCCACCCGGGCCCTACGGCCCCTGAGCCGCCGCCGTCACCGGCCGCAGGCCGGGTACGAACCCTCCCTGACGACGAGAAGGCGGCGGTCGCGGCGACCCCCTCGTGGCCCCGACGGTGCGGTCGGCGTCTCAGTCAGTGAGCCGTCAGCAAAGCTGAGAAAAACTCACGCCTAGACTCGCGTCCCATGACCACCCGGGGCTTGAGCAGCGACGATACGTCGACTGGGAGGTCGACGCCCGCCGGGTCCGGCGACCCTCGGTCCCGACCGGCGGCGCCGGTCGACGAGCCCACCATGGTGGCCAACCGCACCGACGGCCCCACCGAGCTGATCGCCGCCGCGCCCCAACCGCCCCCGGTCTTCGTCGACCCCAGCGGCCGACGCCGCTCCCGCCTGCGCTGGCTCGCATACGTCGTCGGTCTGCTGGGCCTGACCTACACCGGGCTGGTGGCCGTCAGCTTCGCCGGCGGCATGGTGGAGCCGCACACGGTGCTCCCGTTCGTGGACGAGGCCGAGCAGCCTGAACGGACCCAGTCGCCACAGGCCGAGGCGATTACCGCCATCCCCGAGCCGTCGACAGCCGTCCCCCGTACGCCGGCGGCCAGGGTGGCACCCACCGTCGCCCCGCCGGCTCCCCGCTCGCCTGCCCCCACGCGGTCACGGAGCGCCGCCAGCCCGGCGAGCGGTGACCCCACCAGCGTGCCGCCCTCGCCCAGCTCGGGGCGGCCCACCTCGGTGGCCCCGACACCCGCCGTCTCACCCTCGACCGAGGACCCGCCGCTCCCACCCGAGGAACCGGCCGAACCCGGCGGACTCCCCACCGACCTCCTCCCCGCGGATGGCTGAGCCGGCGATCACGGCCCGCCGTCGTCGGGCCGTACCTCCACCGCGCTGGGTCCTGCTCGGCATGCTGCTGGCGGTTCTGGCCGGCGTACTTCTGGTCAACGCGTACACCAACGCCTCCTTCACCCCGGACCACCAGCACAGCAACCAGGGGCAACGCGAGGTCCCCACCTCAGTGGTGAACGGGGGGCCGATCATCAGCGCCAACAGCGAGCAGGTCCGCTCCTACCGCTTGCCGGACCGGACCATCGCGCTCACCTTCGACGACGGCCCCGACCCCGTCTGGACCCCCGAGGTTCTGCGCGTCCTCGACGCCCACCAGGTCACTGGCACGTTCTTCGTGCTGGGTTCGCAGGTCGCCCGGCACCCCGACATGGCCCGGAACCTGGTCGCGGGTGGCCACGAGCTCGGCGTGCACACGTTCACCCACCCCGACCTCACCGAGCTGTCCGGATGGCGGCAAGAGCTGGAGTACGCCCAGACCCAGCTCGCCCTCGCCGCCGTCACCGGCGTGCGCACCTCGCTGGTCCGGTTTCCGTACTCCTCGCATGCCGACGCGATCGACAACCAGGACTGGCCGGTGCTGATCGCCGCCGGTGACCTGGGCTACCTGACGGTGCTCAACGACACCGACAGCCAGGACTGGGCGCTGCCCGGCGTAGACAAGATCGTCGAGAACGCCACCCCGGACGGCGACTCGGGTGCGATCACCCTCTGGCACGACGCCGGCGGTGACCGCGCGCAGACCGTCGCCGCCCTCGACCGCTTCATCCCGATGATGAAGCAACGGGGATACCGCTTCGTCACCGCGACGGACGGACTGAACCTCGCCTTCGCCGCCGCCGGGGTCGACTACCGGGCGGAATCCGGTGCGGCGGCCACCGCTGGGGACCGTTGGCGCGGCCAGATGCTGGTCTGGGCGGTACGGGGCGCCGACCAGGTGCTGACCGTGTTCGGGATCCTCTTCGTGCTCGTCGGGGTGCTCACCGTCGGGCGTACCGCCGTGCTGTTCCTGCTCGCCGGGCGACACGCCCGTCGCCGTCGGGCCACGGACTGGACGTGGGGGCCGCCGGTCACCGCGCCGGTGTCGGTGATCGTCCCGGCGTACAACGAGAAGGAGGGGATCGCCGCGGCGGTCCGTTCACTCGCTGGCGGCGACCATCCCGGCGGAATCGAGGTGGTTGTCGTCGACGACGGCTCCACCGACGGGACCGCGGACATCGTCGACGCGCTCCGCCTGCCCAACGTCCGGGTGGTCCGCAAACCCAACGGTGGCAAGCCCAGCGCATTGAACACCGGCGTGGCGTTCGCCCGGCACGACCTGATCGTCATGGTCGACGGGGACACTGTCTTCGAACCCGACGCCGTCCGCCGGCTCGTGCAGCCCTTCGCCGACCCGCAGGTGGGCGCGGTGGCCGGCAACGTGAAGGTCGGCAACCGGCGCAGCCTGATCGCCAAG
>NZ_JAGPXZ010000825.1:0-2527 GCF_018070305.1 Micromonospora sp. M51
TCGTTCGGGTGGCCAACTCCGTGACTAGCACCGGTGTGCCCAACACTAGGTGGGTTGGGTCCTCGATCAGGTGAAAATGAGAAATCCTCGTTGCCGTCACGTGTCCACCCGAAGGCGGGGAGAGCCGCGAGCTGTCGCCGCTGGGCCGATGGCGAGGTATTGCCGGCGACGCCGCGAATGAGGCGCTGCTTAGTGCGGGCCGGCTCCCTGGCCGGCCCGTTGCCGTGGGTCAGCCCGCCGGGGTCGGTTCGGGCATCGGCTCGCCGGTCTCCACCAGCGTCTTGAGGCTGGCCAGCAGCTCCGGCCAGCCACCGCTGCCGTCGAGTTGGCCGCTGATCGCCCGGTGCATCTCTCTGTCGGGGGAGAAGTCGTCGTGGATGACTGTCAGTCGGACGGCTCGGTCGCCGTGCGGCTCGATCTCGAAGGTCACCTTCGACCGGCGCTCGCCGAGCCGGGCGGCCAGCTCCTCGGCGGACCAGCCGAAGTGCTCGGCGTGCTCGGGCTGGAAGCCGTGCCAGCTGTAGGAGAGGCGGCGGTACGGCTCGGCGACGAGCACCCGCTGGCCCAGGTCGCGGGGCTCGACGTCCGGCGCGTCCTGCCACAGCACTGGCGATCCGGCCTGCCAGTCCGACATCAGCGCCACCCCACCCCAGTAGCGGCGGGTGAACGCCGGTTCCGTGAGCGCGGCCCACAGTCGCTGCGCGGTGGTGGTGACGTAGGTCGTGTAGACGAAGGTGGGGCTTTCCATGGCTTGTCGCTCCAATGCGGTGGTCAGGTCGGCGAGGGCGGCGGCGCGCTCGCGGTCGTAGCGGCTGAGCCACCGGTCGGCGATGGCGTTGATGGGGGCGGCGTTGAGGTAGTGCAACTTCTCCCGGCCGCGGCGCACCGTGGTGACGAGATTGGCGGCCTCCAGCACCGACAGGTGCTTGCTGACGGCCTGTCGGCTGGTGGCCAGCCCGTCGCAGAGCTCCCGCAGGGTCTGTCCGTTGCGGTCGTTGAGCCGGTCGAGCAGGCGACGCCGGCTGGGGTCGGCCAGCGCCCGGAACGCGTCGTCCATCGACCCTCCCGACAATAGGCAACCCGGCGGTTGCGTATCAACTTAGGCAGCCAGCAAGTTGCCTGTCAATCGGGCTCGCACGCCCGCGCCGACGCGTCCGCCCCGATGGGCTCTGCGTCGTCGCCACCATGGCGACGCGCGGTCGGGCGCGGCGGTGTGGCAGCGTGGTGCGGGTGACCGACTCCGCGCCGCTCGACGTCGACCTCGCGCTGCTCGGTGGCGGCGGCGCGGCGTCACTGCTGCTCGCCGCACTGGACCGACACGGCGTCCGGGATCAGCGGATCGCCATCGTCGACCCGGTGCGCCGACGCGGTCAGGACCGCACCTGGGCGTTCTGGGGCCACCCCGACACCGACCTGGACCCGCTGCTCAGCGCGAGCTGGCAGCAGGTCGAGGTGGCGACCGCGGCGCGCCGCCGCGTCCTGGACCTCACCCCGCTGCGGTACGCCATGCTCCGCTCCGGCCCGGTCTACGACCGGGCTGCCGACGCCGAGCGACGCCTGCACGCCACCCGGATCGTCGCGCCGGCCGACACGGTGCGCGACGACGGCACCCGGGTGCTGGTGCGTACCGGCGACGGGCGCACCGTACGGGCCGGCTGGGTGCTCGACTCGCGTCCCCGCCCGCCGGCCCGAGCGGGGCGAACCACCTGGTTGCAGCACTTCCGGGGGTGGTGGCTGGAGGCGGACCGGCCGGTGTTCGACCCGACCCGCGCGGTGCTGATGGACTTCCGCACCCCGCAGCCGCCCCGGGGCGTCTCCTTCGGCTACGTGCTGCCGGTCAGCGACCGCTACGCGCTGGTCGAGTACACCGAGTTCTCGCCGGACCTGCTCACCGACGCCGGCTACGACGCGGCGCTGACCGGCTACCGGGACCTGCTCGGCCTGGACCCGGCCGGGTTGCGGGTGCGCGAGGTGGAGAACGGGGTCATCCCGATGACCGACGCGCCCTTCCCGGCCCGGCCCACCCCCCGGGTGGTCCGGCTCGGCACGGCCGGTGGCGCGACCCGCCCCTCCACCGGCTTCACCTTCTCGGCCATGTACCGCCAGGCCGACCAGGTGGCCCGCGCCCTCGCCGCCGGCCGGGCGCCGGTGCCCGCGCCGGCGTACCCGCGCCGGCACCGCTGGATGGACGCGGTGGCGTTGCGGGCGCTGGACCGGGGTGGGGTGGGCGGTCCGGAGTTCTTCGACCGGCTCTTCGACCGCACCCCGGCCGCGCGGGTGCTGCGTTTCCTCGACGGCGGCCCCACTCCGGCCGAGGAGGTCGCGATCAAGAAGTCGACCCGGCTGGGGCCGATGATCGACGCGACCGCTGGTGACGCCGCAGACCGGGTGCGCGACCGGCTGCGCCCCACCCGGCCCGCGCCGGCCATCCCACCGGCGGTGGTGGGTTCGGCGCCCGGCGCGGCCGGCGCACCGCGTCCGACCTGACCGGGGTCGACTCCCGCCCCGAGCGGGTGCCGTGCGGCGC
>NZ_JAGPXZ010000826.1:0-2518 GCF_018070305.1 Micromonospora sp. M51
CACCGAGATCGGCAGCGAGCCGACGCATCGTCAGCGCCTTGACCCCCTCAGCGTCCGCAAGGGCAACCGCCGCCGCCAGGACGCGCTCGCGGCTGAGCGGTTGCCGAACTGCCTTCGCTGCCACCTGCCCCACCACCTCTTGCCAGCACCTTACATCGTATGGTTACCTTACGCCGTAAGGTTGATGGTCGGAGCGCGACCACCACCACGGCGGTACGGCCCCGAAGGAGCCACCATGCCCGCGCTTATCCGTACGGCCCGCGTGACCGGGCTTCTCTACCTCGCCCTCGCCTTCGCTGGCGCACTGGGCTTTCTGCTCATCCGGCCGCGACTCTTCAGCGCCGAGGACCCCAACGCGACGCTCGCCAACCTGGTCCAGCACGAATCACTGGCGCGTGTCGGAGTCGCCTTCGAGCTGCTCATCGTCATCAGCCAGGCCCTCGCCGCCGCATGGTTCTATCGACTGTTCCGCACCGCGGACCGGCTTGCCGCCAGCGCCATCGCCGCCTTCGGTCTCATCAACGCGGTCGTGGTCCTCGTCAGCGCGGCACTGCTCGCCACGGCTGTCGACCTCGCGCTCGATCCGGTCGGCGACGCGGCGGCCACCGTCCAACTTCTTTACCTGACCAGCGGCAACCTGTGGGGCGTCGGAGCGTTGTTCTTCGGCCTCTGGCTCATCCCCATGGGACGCTGCGTGCTCCGCTCGAACTGGATGCCCCGCCCGCTCGGCTGGATCCTCGTCGGTGGCGGCATCGGATACCTGCTGAGCGCATTCATCGGATACCTCGCCCCTGACGCACAGGCCATCGCCGACGTTCTGGTCGCTCCCGCGACGATCGGTGAGTTCTGGATGATCGGCTACCTACTGACGCGCGGCGTCCGCCGCCACGCATACGACCAGGCACGCTCCGACGGGCAACCGGAGGCCGCGCCGATGACCGTCTAGCCGCGCCTCCCCCCACCGACCACCAACCCCATGCCTGCGGTTGGCAACCAGTGACAAGAGGCGATCATCGCTCGGTCGTATCTGTGCAGCTCAGCGCCTATTCCTGACCGGAAACAGCACGCGCGACGCGTTGTCGTCGTCACGAGCCCCGGCTGGAGTGTCAGGGTGTGAACCGCGGCGCCACGTCGGCGAGCGCGTGGTCGAGGATTTCCAGGCCCAGGTCCAGCTCCGCGTGGCTGGAGGTGAGCGCCGGCGCGATGCGGAAGACGCCGCCCATGGCCGGCAGCTGCACCACGTTCATGTGCAGGCCCAGCTCCAGGCAACGTCCTGTCACTGCGGCGCCCAGCGCGTCGGCCGGTCGTTTCGACTCCCGGTCGCTGACCAGTTCGAGTCCGACCAGCAGACCGCGGCCGCGCACGTCGCCGACCACCGGGTGGCGCTGGCTGATCTCCTCAAGGCCCTTGCGCAGGTACGAGCCCAGGTGCGCAGCCTGTTCGTCGAGCCGGTCGGCTTCCAGCACGTCCAGGACCGTGTTGCCGACCGCGGCCACCAGCGGGTCGGAGACGTGCGTGGTGAAGAAGAGGAAACCGCGCTCGTGCGCCGTGTGCTCGATCTCCGGGCTGGTCACCACGGCGGCCAGCGGCAGGCCGGCGCCGAGCGTCTTGGACAGGGTCAGGATGTCCGGCACGACGCCGTCACGCTGGAACGCGTACCACTCTCCGGTGCGGCACAGGCCGGTCTGCGCTTCGTCGAGGATCAGCAGCCCGCCCCGCTCGTGCACCTTGTCGCGCAGCGCCGCGAGGTATCCCGGCGGCAGGTCGATCACCCCGCCGGAGCTGAGGATCGGTTCGACGATGCACGCCGCCAGGCTGCCCACCGACTGGGCGTCGAACAGCTCGAACGCGAACTCCAACTGATGCCGCCAGTCCAGCTCGCCGCTGGGCAGGGTGAAGTCGGGCCGGTACGCGTTCGGCGTGGGGATCGCGAAGTTGCCGGGCGCCGCGGGCCCGTACCCCTTGCGCCCCGAGCTGTAGGTGGCGCTCGCCGCAGCCTGGGTCATCCCGTGCCACGACCGGGCGAACGAGATGATCTCGTGCCGGCCGGTGACCAGCTTCGCCATGCGGATCGCCGCCTCGTTGGACTCCGCGCCGGTGGTGAGCAGGAGGACCTTCTCCAGCGGCGCGGGCAGCGAGCCGGCGAGGCGGCGGGCCAGTTCGACCACGGGCCGGCTCAGCATGCCACTGAACAGGTGGTCGAGGGTGGCTGCCTGCCGTTGGATCGTGGCTACGACCGCCGGGTGGGAGTGGCCGAGGATCGCGCTCATCTGCCCCGAGGTGAAGTCGAGCAGGCGGCGGCCGTCGGCGGTGAAGACGAAACTGCCCTCGGCGCGGTCGATGATCTCACGTACGAAGCTGCCAGCGCCGCTGTAGCGGACCAGGTGACGATCGGCGTCGGACCAGAACGAATCAGCCATGGACCGACGCTAGGCAGTCCCGGATAGGTACGTCCATCGCACATTTTCGCTGTCGCTGTTAAGCGGAGCCGTACAGTCGGGGGTCATGACGCTGAATC
>NZ_JAGPXZ010000827.1:0-2514 GCF_018070305.1 Micromonospora sp. M51
AGCCGGAGGAGATCAGTGACCGGGTCGCACAGGTGCTCGCCGAGCTGCGACTCACCGACCGGGCCGGCACGCCGGTCGGCCTGCTCAGCGGCGGTGAACGCAAGCGCGCCAGCATCGCCGTCGAGTTGCTCACCCGACCCGGCGTGTTCTTCCTGGACGAACCCACCTCCGGACTCGACCCGGCGATCGCCGTGGAGCTGCTCCGGGTGCTCCGCGCGCTCGCCGACACGGGAGCCACTGTCGTGCTGACCACTCACCAGGTCACCGACGTGGACCACTGCGACCGGGTCGTCGTGCTGACCCGTCAGGGCCGGCTGGCCTTCAGCGGCACCCCGGCCGCCGCCCGGGAGTTCTTCGGCCTGCGGTCCCTCGTCGAGCTGCACCTCCGACTCGACGACACCACCCGGCCCGCCGAGTGGCCCGACCGCTTCGCCGAACAGCGCGACGCCGACCAGCCGGCCGGAAGCACCGCCGAGCAGCCGGCCCGGAGCACCGACGATGACGGCGGCGCCGTGCCGCCACCCCGGCGCGCCGGCCGGCTGCGCCAGTGGGCGGTCCTCACCGCGCGCAACGCGGAGATCGTCGCCCGCAACCGGCTGACGCTGGCGATCCTGCTCGGCTCCCCGCTGATGGTGCTCGGCATGTTCGCGCTGCTGTTCCGGCCGGGGGCGTTCGAGCCGAGCCGACCAAGCCCGACGGTGACCGTGATGATCCTCTTCTGGATCGCGTTCGGCGGCTTCTTCTTCGGGCTGACCTACGGGCTCCTCCAGATCTGCACCGAGCTGCCGATCCTGCGCCGGGAGCGGCTGGCCGGTGTCCGGCTGGCCCCGTACCTGTTGGCGAAGGTCGCGGTGCTGCTGCCACTGCTCGCCCTGGTGGACCTGGCGCTGCTCGGGGTGCTGCGCGGCATGGACCGGCTCCCGCCGGTCGGCGGCGCCGACTTCGCCGCCCTGTACGCGACCCTGCTGCTCTCCTCGGCGGCGGCGCTCGCCCTCGGCCTGCTCTGCTCGGCGGCCGTGTCCGACGCGGCGCAGGCGACGCTCATGCTGCCGATGCTCTGCTTCCCGCAGGTGCTGTTCGTCGGCGCGATCCTGCCGGTGCCGGCCATGGCTGTCGGCGGTCAGTGGCTCAGTTACGCGATGTCGAACCGGTGGGCGTTCGAGGGCCTGGGGCACACCGCCGGGGTGGAGCGGCTCTGGCGCGACGGCGGCTCCCCGCTCGGCCCGCCGCTACTGGCCACGTACGGCGACAGCTTCTCCCGACCGGTGTGGGTCGACTGGCTGGTGCTCGGCGGCTTCGTGCTGCTCTTCCTGGGCGCGGCCTGGGCGGTGCTGGTGCGGAGGGACTTCCGTCGTGCGTAGTGAGCCGGCCCCGCACACCTCCCCCACCGCGCTGCCGGGATACGCCGCCACCGGCCGGATCGACGAGCTGCGCGCCACCGAGTACCGACACCTGGACGCCGACGGGCGGGTGTACCTCGACTACGCCGGGGCCGGGGTGACGGCCCAGGCCCAGGTGCGCGCCCACCACGATCGGCTGCTCGCCGGCCTGTACAGCAACCCGCACTCGGAGAACCCGACCAGCGCGGCGGCCGGTTCGCTGGTGGAGTCGGCGCGACGCGCGGTGCTCGACTTCTTCCGCGCCGACCCGGCCGAGTACGCGGTCGTCTTCACCCCGAACGCCAGCGGCGCCTGCCGGCTGGTCGGCGAGGCGTACGACTTCGGCAGGACCGCGTCACTGGTGCTGACCTGGGACAACCACAACTCGGTCAACGGCATCCGCGAGTACGCCCGGTCGGCCCGCGGGTCCGTGCGCTATGTGCCGCTGGACGGGCCGGAGCTGCGGGTCGCCGAGTCGGACCTGGTCGCGGCGCTCGACGCCGGCCGGGGCCGCCTGGCCCGTCGGTCGCGTCGGCGCGGGCTGTTCGCCTATCCGGCGCAGAGCAACTTCTCCGGGGTGCAGCACCCGCTGGGCTGGGTGGAGCTGGCCCAGCAGCGGGGCTACGACGTGCTGCTCGACGCTGCCGCCTTCGCGCCGACGAACCGGCTGGACCTCAGCGTCGTACGGCCGGACTTCGTGTGCCTGAGCTGGTACAAGCTCTTCGGCTACCCGACCGGCGTCGGCGCGTTGCTGGCTCGCCGTTCGGCGCTGGCCCGGTTGCGCCGGCCATGGTTCGCCGGCGGCACGATCCGGGCGGTGAGTGTGCAGGGTGACTGGCACCGGCCGATGGACGACGAGTCGGCGTTCGAGGACGGCACGCTCAACTTCCTGAGCATCCCGGACGTGGAGTTCGGCTTGCGTTGGCTCGACTCGATCGGCGTGGACCTCGTCCACTCCCGGGTCGGCCTGCTCACCGCCTGGCTGCTGGAGCGGCTGGCCACCCTGCGGCACGACACCGGCGGGCCGCTGGTCGAGGTGTACGGGCCGACGACGGGTGCGGGGCGCGGCGGCACTGTGACGTTCAACCTCCGCCACCCGGACGGCACGGTGGTCGACGAACGGCTCGTGGCGCGG
>NZ_JAGPXZ010000828.1:0-2511 GCF_018070305.1 Micromonospora sp. M51
GGTCAGCCGAACGCCGCGCAGGTCGGCGCCCGGCAGCGCGGCGAAGGACCAGTCACCGCCGTCCACCGTCAACGGACGCAGATCACATTCGCTGAAGGTGCTGCCGACCAGCTTGCAGCCGGTGAACTCGGCCTCGAAGAAGTTGCACCGCCGAAAGACGCACCGGGTGAACGCGGAGTCGACATGCCGGGAGGAGTTGAACGCCACGTTGCCGAACGTGCACCCGGTGAAGACGGCGCCTCTGCTCACCGCCTCGGTCAGGTCCACCCCGAAGAACTCGCAACCCACGAAGTGCCGGTCGGTCAGCTCCTCGCCGTACCAGTCGTCGGTGCGGACGGTCACGTCCTCGGTCAACTCCGGCATCCGGCCAGGCTAGTGGGCACCGCCGACGGCCGACGGACGGCGGGCCGGTGCCGGCCCCCTTCCGACGCCGGTGTACCGGCGAGTAGGTTCGGCGGCGTGAGTGTGGCTCGGAGCATGGACCCGGATCAGATCGGTTTCGACAGGGCGCGGCTGGCGCGGATCGACGAGCACTTCGGCAGGTACGTCGACGACGGCCGGCTGTCCGGCTGGCAGGTGGTGGTCACCCGCCGCGGCGAGGTGGCGCACTCCTCGACGTACGGGCTGCGCGACCGGGAGTCGGGCGCGCCGGTCGAGGCCGACACCCTGTGGCGGATCTACTCGATGACCAAGCCGGTCACCTCGGTCGCGGCGATGATGCTGTGGGAGGAGGGCCGGTTCGAGCTGACCGACGAGATCAGCCGCTGGCTGCCCGAGTTCGCCGACCTGCGCGTCTACTCCAAGGGGTCGACGCTCAAGCCGTACACCGTGCCGGCGGTCGAGCCGATCCGGGTCTGGCACCTGCTCACCCACACGGCCGGCCTGACGTACGGCTTCCTGCAGACCTCGGTGGTCGACGGGCTCTACCGGGCCGCCGGCTACGACCTGTACCCGCCGGCGGACGTGGACCTGGCCACCGCCAGCGCGACCTTCGGCGAGCTGCCGCTGCTGTTCCAGCCCGGCACGGCGTGGGGCTACTCCGTCGCCACCGACGTGCTCGGCCGACTCGTCGAGGTGATCTCCGGGCAGAGCCTCGACGCGTTCTTCGCGGACCGGATCTTCAACCCGCTGGGCATGACCGACACCCGCTGGTGGGTGGAAGGCGACGAGGCCGAGCGGCTGGCCGCGCTCTACGTACCGGATCCGCGCAGCGGCCGGGCCGTCCGCTACGACAGCCTCGGGTCGCTGGCGTTCCGCAAGCCGGCGTTGCTCTCCGGCGGCGGTGGTCTGATCTCCAGCGCGGCCGACTACCACCGCTTCACCTCGCTGCTGCTGCGCGGCGGGGAGCTGGACGGCGTCCGGCTGCTCGGACCGCGCACGGTGCGGCTCATGACCCGCAACCACCTGCCCGGCGGTCAGGACCTGGGCATCCTGTCCACCGGCGGCTTCGCCGAGACCACCCTGGACGGGATCGGGTTCGGCCTCGGCTTCGCGGTGGTCGACGACCCGATCCCCAGCCGGTTGCCGAGCAGCGTCGGCGAGTACTACTGGGGCGGAGTGGCCAGCACCGCGTTCTGGGTCGACCCGGCGGAGGAGATCACTGCCCTGCTGTTCACCCAGCTGATGCCGTCGAGCACCTACCCGTTGCGCTCCCAGCTGCGCCAGCTCGTCTACGCCGCCCTGGTCGACTGACGGTTCGCCGTTCCACCGACGCCGAGTCGGCCCACTGCCTAACCTGAGCCGGTGAGCACCATCGTCGTGTTTGGCGCGGGCGGCACCGCCGGTTCGCGGGTCGTCGCCGAGGCGGCCGACCGGGGGCATCGGGTGATCGCCGCCGTCCGCCGCCCGGAGGCCACCTCGTACCTGCCGGCCGGGGTGCGGACGGTCACCGGCGACGCGACCAGCCAGCGGAGTGTGCGGGAGCTGGCCCCGGACGCCGACGCGCTGGTCGTGGCGATCGGCGGCGGCGAACGCGAGCTGTGGCGCGACGCGGCGGAGAACCTGGTGACCGCACTGCGCGGGATGGCGGCCGCACCGCGGATCATCCACTTGGGCGGCGGGTCCACCCTGCTCACCCCGGGCGGCACCCGCATCCTCGACGAGCCGGACTTCCCGGCCGAGTACCGGGACGCGGCGCTGGGCCAGGCGGAGGCGCTGGACTACTACCGCACCGCCGCCGACGGGGTGACCTGGACGTACGTCTCGCCGCCCCCGCTGGAGTTCCACCCCGGCGCCCGCACCGGGCACTACCGCACCGGCACCGACCAGCCGGTCACCGACAGGCAGGGCCGTTCGGTGCTCACCTACGAGGACCTGGCGGTGGCGATCGTCGACGAGATCGAACAGCCACGACACCGGAACGCCCGCTTCACCGTCGCGTACTGACCGGGGTGCCGTCCGGCGGTGCTCAGTCGGCGAGGCGCTGGTGCTCGACATGGGCGAACCGGTCCGGATCGTCGACCTGGCGCGTCAGATGGCCGAGCAGGCCGCCAGCTCCGTGCCCATCGTCTA
>NZ_JAGPXZ010000829.1:0-2496 GCF_018070305.1 Micromonospora sp. M51
ACATCACCCGTTACTGCCACATGGTGGTCCAGCCCTTCGTCAAAAAGGACCAGATCGTCACGGCCGGTCAGGTGATCGGCAAGGTCGGCAGCAGTGGCAACTCCTCCGGCCCGCACCTGCATTTCGAGGTACACCTGCGCAACAACCGCAGCGCCTCCGGCGCGGTGAACCCGGTCCCGTTCATGCGCGAGCGGGGCGCCCCGCTGCGCGCCGCTGAGTGAGGTCACCGCAGGGATGACCGGTCCATTGCCCGACCCGTTCGCCGACCAGCCCGACTGGGCACCGCAACCACCTCGACCGCTGGCCATCGTCCCCGCGACGGAGCGGGTCGACCTACGCGGGCGACGGGTGCTGGTCGGGTTGCCCGGGCTGGGTTGGCGTGGCGATCTGCGCGCGGACGACCGGGTGGTGCAGAACGCCCGGACCTACGTGCCGGTGATTCCCGAGCACGAGTGGTACCGGGCCGAAGCCGAGCAGGTCGAGGTGTTCGCTCCGTTGGTGCCGGTGGAGCGGGTCTGGGTGGAGACCGTCGGCAGCCGACCGGTGGTGGATGGTGCCCGGGACACCGGCATCCGGTTGGTCTCGCTGGACGGCCCGGCACACCGGGCTCCCACGCCGGTCTTCGAAGCCGACGCGGTCACCGGGCGGCGGGTGGTGCACGTCGAGAATGGCCTGGAGCACCGTGACCTTCGAGCGGTCACCGAGACCTACTCGGGCGCCGAAGGGGACATCTGCGTGCGGATCACACCTGAGGTGGAGTGGTACCGCTGGGCTTGGCGCGGCCAGTCACCCACCACGCTGGAGGTTCCGGTTCACCTGCTCTGGATCGAGTGACATCAGCCAGCACGTGCGCCGCCACATACCTGCCAACCGCCGTCATCCTCGACGACAGTAAACGTCCAGTCCTCTCGGCGACTGCTTCGGACGACACCCTCGGCAGCGCCGGAAATAGTCAGCGTGGTGGCAACAACTTCTCCCGCACCCGACTGTGTGCGAGTCAGTGCACCCCAACTGACTCGCACAGTGACCCCGAACTTCGCCTCACGCTGCTCAGCCTCAGCTCGCAGGTCTCGAACGGGCTGAAGGTCGGCTCCGCTCTCGCAGGTGAAGAGGTCTGCTCTCGTGTCATTGCGATCCACAAGGAACGCGCGCAGATAGTTGTCCACCACTACGTCGGGTGCGCTGCGATCCGGGGCTGAGGCGCGGTCGTACCAGACGTAGGCGGTGGCGATTCCGCCGAGACACAGCAGCGCGAGCACGCCAGCGGCGACGGTGAGAACCGTCCGCATCCGGCGGCGTGGGGGCTGCGGTGCCGGCGCTGCCGGGGCGGGCGGCAGCTGCTCGGACGGTGTCCGCTGGGCCGGTACGCGGGAGACCTGGGAACCGGCGGTGGGCTGCACTGATTCCACCTCCTGAAGTTATCGGCTGGACGCTCCGGAGCCAATGCCTCAGATCCAGCGGATCGTGACGGACCCCTCCCCACCGGTGAGATCCGCTACAACACCGGCGCAGCGCCGAGGCACCTCCCGGAGGTGCGCCCGCGGCTGGGATACCGTCTCTGCTTGGGAGGGGTTGCCAACCTCGGGTAGAGGGGGTGGACGCGGTGGCCGGTCCGAAGGCTCGCACGAACCGCGCCGCAGCCCTGCACCGTCGGGCGACGGCTGTCGCGACCGCGGCTGCCGGAATCCTGGACGAGACGCGGCCGGCTCCGGCGGATCAGCGCCGTCAGTACGAGGTGGCTGACCGGCTACGGGCGGCTGCGGCGTTGGTGGCTCCGGGTTGGGCGGGCGCGGCGCTGGATTCACTTTCCGTGGACTCTCCGGCTGGTGATGGTCCGCCGCCGTTCGTTCGGGTCGGCACTGCGGCGCCGTTGGACGACGCTCGTTTCCCCGCGTTGGTGCCACTTGTCGGCACCGGTCATCTCAGCGTGGACGTTGACGCGCGCGAGGCGCGAGTGGCGGGGTTGCTCCGGGCCGTACTCCTGCGGTTGTTGGGTGCGGCACCGGCGGGTGCTCTGTTGATTCGCGCGGTGGATGCCACCGGGGCGGTGTTGACGCCGTTCGGGGCGCTCGCGGATGCCGGTCTGCTGCCGCCGCCGGCGGTGGATGTGGCGGGTCTGCGTGCGGTGCTGACCGAGGCCGAGCAGTGGGTCACGCCGGGGGCGAGTGGGCGTCGTCGTCACGACCGGACGCTGTTGCTGGTGGTGGCCGCGTTGCCGGAGTCGACCGGTCCGACCGATCTGGCGCGCATCGAGACGTTGGCCGAGCAGGGGCCGGCCGCGGGGCTGCACCTGGTGGTGGCGGGTTGGCCTCCCGCCGGCCCGTACTCGGCCCGGGCACCGCTGCCGCTCAGCACCGCGCTGGCGTTGCGTAATGCGTACGCGCTGCTCGGTGACCCGCCGGGGGCGTCGTTCGCCGGGCCGGGCGCGGATCCGCCGGGTGGTTTGAACTCTCCGGTCTTCGTGGAGTCGGACCCGCCGGCCGAGTTGGTCGACGC
>NZ_JAGPXZ010000083.1:0-13057 GCF_018070305.1 Micromonospora sp. M51
ATCGCCACCCCGGCAGCCGCCGCCCAGCAGGTCGCCGACCAACTGGTCGCCGTCGGCGTGACGAGCATCCTCAACTTCGCGCCGTGCGTACTCTCGGTTCCGGAGGGGGTCGACGTGCGCAAGGTCGACCTCGCCATCGAGCTGCAGATTCTGTCCTTCCACGAGCACCGCAAGGCGTCGCTGACCGCGCTGCCCGCCACCGGCGGGTCCGCTCTCACCGCCCTGCCCGGCGGGTTCGCGGCCACCGACACCCAGGAGGCGATCGGCACGTGAAACTGCTTGTCGTCGGCGCGTCCTACCGGACCGCCCCGGTCGCCACGCTGGAGCAGCTGGCCGTGCCCCCCGCCGACCTCACCCGCACCCTGGACCGCCTGGTCGCCCAGCCGTACGTGGCCGAGGCGGTGATCGTCTCCACCTGCAACCGGGTGGAGGTGTACGCCGCCGTGTCCGGTTTCCACGGCGGGCTCGGCGACATCTGCGCCGTGCTGGCCGAGCAGGCCGGCAGCTCGCCGACGGCGCTGGCCAGCCACCTGTACGTGCACTACGACACCGCTGCCGTGGACCACGTCTTCCGGGTCGCCACCGGTCTGGACTCGATGGTGGTGGGCGAGGCGCAGATCCTCGGCCAGCTGCGTGACGCGTACCACTGGGCCACCGGCGCCGACTCGGCCGGCCGGCTGCTGCACGAGCTCATGCAGCAGGCGCTGCGGGTCGGCAAGCGGGCGCACGCCGAGACCGGCATCGACCGGGCCGGCCAGAGCGTCGTCACCGCCGCGCTGGAGCTGGCCGCCGGGCACTTCGACGGTGACCTCGTCGGTCGTCCGGCCCTGGTGGTCGGCGCTGGCGCGATGGGTTCGCTCGGGGTGGCCACGCTGTCCCGGCTGGGCGCCGGGCCGCTCATCGTCAGCAACCGGGGTGCCGACCGGGCCGTCCGCCTCGCCGAGTCGTACGGGGCGAGCGCCGCGCCGATGACCGAGCTGGCCGACACTCTCTCCACAGTGGACATCGTAGTGGCCGCCACCGCGTCCACTGAACCGGTCCTCACCCGGGCGGTGGTCACCACGGCGCTGGCCGAACGCGACCCGGCCCGGGGCCCGCTGGTCCTGCTCGACCTGGCCGTCCCGCGCGACGTCGAGGAGGGCGTCGCCGAGCTGCCCGGCGTCGAGGTGATCGACATCGACCGGATGGCGGGGCTGCTCGCCGACGGTCCGGCGGCCGCCGACGCCGCAGCCGTCGAACGCATCGTGCTCGGCGAGGTGGAGGGCTTCCTCACCTGGTTGCGCGGCGCCGACGTGGCGCCCACCGTGGCCGCGCTGCGGGGCCGGGCCGACGACGTGGTCAGCGCCGAGCTGCGCCCGCACCGTGCACCGGGTCGTGCAACGACTGCTGCACCAGCCCACCGTCAAGGTCCGCCAGCTGGCCGCGGAGCCCGGCGGCGACCAGTACGCCGCACTGCTGCGCGAGCTGTTCGACCTCGAGGTGCCGCAGACCTCACCGGTCGACACCGTCCCCGACGTGCTGACCCCCGACCTCGGCCTGGCGCTCCCCGGCACCGGCCCGGTGTCCGCTGCCGACACCGCCGAACCGACCCCACCAACCGGAGGTGCGCGATGACCGCCCCCCTGCGCCTCGGCACCCGGGGCAGCACCCTGGCGATGGCCCAGTCCGGCCAGGTCGCCGAGGCGGTGACCGCCGCCACCGGCCGCCCGGTCGAGCTGGTCGAGGTGGTCACCGCGGGCGACCGCTCCACCGCGCCGGTGCACCGGCTGGGCGTCGGGGTGTTCGTCTCCGCCCTGCGCGACGCGCTCACCGCCGGGACGATCGACTTCGCGGTGCACTCGTACAAGGACCTGCCCACGGCCGGCGCCGGCGGGCTGCACATCGCGGCGGTGCCGGCCCGGCAGGACCCGCGCGACGCGTTGGTGGCCCGCGACGGCCGCACCCTCGCCGAGTTGCCGCCCGGTGCCACGGTGGGCACCGGCGCGCTGCGCCGGATCGCCCAGTTGCACGCCCTCGGCCTGCAACTGGAGGTCACCCCGATCCGCGGCAACATCGACACCCGCCTGGGGCGGGTGCTCGGTCCGGACGCCGACCTCGACGCGATCGTCCTGGCCCGGGCCGGTCTGGCCCGCATCGGCCGGACCGACGTGATCACCGAGACGTTGGACCCGATGCTGATGCTGCCCGCCCCCGCTCAGGGTGCGCTGGCCGTGGAGTGCCGGGTCGACGACCAGGACCTGGTCGGGCTGCTCGCGCTGCTCGACCACGCACCGTCGCGTGCCGCGGTCACCGCGGAACGCGCGTTTCTGGCAACCCTGGAGGCCGGGTGCAGCGCACCCGTCGCCGCCTATGCCGAACTCGCCGAAGGCGAGACCGGCGATGAGATCTACCTGCGCGGGGCGGTGATCAGCCCGGACGGCACTCGTGACCTCCGGCTGTCCCGCACCGGAACGCCCGCCGACGCGGCGGAGATCGGTAAGGCACTCGCCGCCGAACTCCTCGACCTCGGCGCCGACTCGATCCTCGGCCACGAAGGACACACCGGCCCGGGGACCCAGCAATTTGGGAGCACAGAATGACCCGCACCCGTAAGCCCGTCGGCCGTATCGCGTTCGTCGGGGCTGGCCCCGGTGACCCGGGCCTGCTGACCCGTCGGGCCCACGACGCCCTGGTCGACGCCGACCAGGTGATCTACGCCCGGGGAGTCCCCGAGTCGTTGCTCGCCGTCGTGCGTGCCGAGGCCTCCGACGATGCCGAGTTCACCCCGGCCGAGGGCGCGCCGGGGGATGTGGCGAAGGTGCTGATCTCCGCGGCCCGCTCCGGGCTGAACGCGGTGCACCTGGTCGCCGGCGACCCGTTCGGGCACGACTCGGTGGTCAAGGAGGTGCAGGCGGTGGCCCGCACCGCCGCCCACTTCGAGGTGGTGCCCGGCGTCGGCCAGGCCGAGGGTGTGGCCACCTACGCCGGGGTCCCGCTGCCGGGTGTGCGTACCGCCGCCGACGTCGAGGACGTCAGCGCGCTGGACTTCGAGGCGCTGGCCACGGCGGTCGGCCGGGGCTCGCTCGCGCTCGCCGTGGACGCCGGTGACCTCGCCGCCGTCCGGGACGGGCTGCTCGCCGCCGGGGTCGACGGCACCACCGGTGTCGGGGTGACCGGCGACGGCACCGGCGAGACCCAGTACACGACCACGTCGACGGTGGACAGCTTCGTGGCCGCCGCGCTCGGCTTCACCGGCCGGGTGGTGCTCACCGTCGGTGTCGGGGTGGGGCAGCGCGACAAGCTGAGCTGGTGGGAGAACCGCCCGCTGTACGGCTGGAAGGTGCTCGTACCCCGCACCAAGGAGCAGGCCGGCGCGATGAGCGCCCGGCTGCGCGCGTACGGGGCGATCCCGTGCGAGGTGCCGACCATCGCGGTCGAGCCCCCGCGTACCCCGGCCCAGATGGAGCGGGCGGTCAAGGGCCTGGTCGACGGCCGGTACGCCTGGGTGATCTTCACGTCGGTGAACGCGGTCCGCGCGGTGTGGGAGAAGTTCGCCGAGCACGGCCTCGACGCCCGGCACTTCGGCGGCGTCAAGATCGCCTGCATCGGTGAGGCGACGGCGGACGCGGTCCGCGCGTTCGGCATCCAGCCGGAGCTGATCCCCGCCGGCGAGCAGTCCTCCGAGGGTCTGCTGGCCGAGTTCTCGCCGCACGACGAGATCCTCGACCCGGTGGGCCGGGTGCTGTTGCCGCGCGCCGACATCGCCACCGAGACGCTCGCCGCCGGGCTCACCGAGCGCGGCTGGGAGGTCGACGACGTGACCGCGTACCGGACGGTGCGGGCCGCGCCGCCGCCCGCCGAGATCCGCGACGCGATCAAGTCGGGTGGCTTCGACGCGGTGCTCTTCACCTCGTCGTCCACCGTGCGCAACCTGGTCGGTATCGCCGGGAAGCCGCACGCCCGGACCGTTGTTGCCGTCATTGGGCCCAAGACGGCGGAGACCGCGACGGAGTTCGGCCTGCGGGTCGACGTCCAGCCGCCGCACGCCTCGGTGCCCGACCTGGTGGAGGCGCTCGCCGCCTACGCCGTCGAGCTGCGCGAGAAGCTGGCCGCCATGCCGGCCAAGCAGCGCCGTGGCTCGAAGGTTCAGGGCCCGACCGCCCTGCGCTTCCGGTAGTCGTTCGAGGAGGCCCTTCCATGTCGTACCCCGAGATCCGGCCCCGCCGGCTGCGCCGCACCCCGGCGGTCCGCCGCCTGGTGTCCGAGACCCGGGTCGACCCGGCCGAGCTGGTCGTGCCGATGTTCGTCAAGGAAGGGCTCACCGAGCCCCGGGCCATCTCGTCGCTGCCGGGGGTGCTCCAGCACTCCCGGGACTCGCTGCGCAAGGCGGCGGTCGAGGCCGTCCAGGCCGGTGTCGGCGGGATCATGCTCTTCGGCGTACCGGAACAGCGGGACCCGACCGGCTCCGGCGGCATCGACCCGGACGGCATCCTCAACGTGGCCATCCGGGACGTGGTGGCCGAGGTGGGTGACGCCACCGTCGTGATGAGCGACCTGTGCCTCGACGAGTTCACCTCGCACGGGCACTGCGGGCTGCTCACCCCCGACGGCGCTGTCGACAACGACTCCACCCTGGCCGCGTACGCCGAGATGGCGGTGGCCCAGGCCGCCGCGGGGGTCGGCATGGTCGGGCCGTCCGGGATGATGGACGGCCAGGTCGGCGTGGTACGCAAGGCCCTCGACGCCGCCGGGTACCAGGACGTTTCCGTGCTGGCGTACGCCGTGAAGTACGCCTCCGCCTTCTACGGCCCGTTCCGTGAGGCGGTGGAGTCGGCGCTGGAGGGCGACCGGCGCACCTACCAGCAGGACCCGGCCAACCTGCGGGAGTCGCTGCGCGAGGTCGCGCTCGACGTCGCCGAGGGCGCCGACCTGGTGATGGTCAAGCCGGCGCTGCCCTACCTCGACGTGGTGTCGGCGGTGCGGGCCGCGGTGGACGTCCCGGTCGCCGCCTACCAGGTCTCCGGCGAGTACGCCATGGTCGAGGCGGCCGCCGCCAACGGCTGGATCGACCGGGAGCGGGTGATGTTGGAAACCCTCACCTCGATCAAGCGGGCCGGCGCGCAGGTCATCCTCACCTACTGGGCGGTCGAAGCCGCCCAGCTTCTGCGCGAGCGTTACTGACGCTCGTCCTGCCCCTGACTGACTCTGCCCCTGGCCTGGCCACGCGGCCTCCTCGGGCGCGCCGGGCCGTAAGGGCTCGCCCAGCCGGCCGCGCGGAGTCCCGGGCCTCTCGGCCATGACGGCCAGGCTTCTTCGGCCCTCGTACGCGTTGGCCATTCGTCGCGTCGACCTACTCAGCGTGACCAGCCCAGCCGACCCGCCTTCCCTCTATTCCCCCTTTGCTCTGCACCCATGACGGCGACACCCACGGTCCGTTAGCGGTGCATATCGAACTGCAGAGCAAAGGACACGGTCTGCGGTTGGGGGTCTGGTGGCCAGGGTTGAGTTTTGCCTGGTCTGGCCGGTTTCGGTCGCTGCCTGCCGGGTCGACTGGACCAGGCGGCGCGAAATCCATGACACAAAGTAATGATGGCGCTGCCAGAGGTCGCCAACACGGACAGTGGTCGGCGGTACAAGGTGTTATCCACAGGCCGGCTCGTTGTCCACAGGCGCGGCCGGCGGGATTGCGGCAGGCTCCGCCAGGCGGGACGGTGACGGCATGAGCGATTCGTCAGCCGCAGCCGAGCCGGTCCTCCTCAGCGAGCCTTCCGACGTGCCCTGGCCGGCCGGCGGTATCGTCCGCGCGGTCCGCCGTCGCGCTGACCTCAGCCAGCGTGAGCTGGCCCGCTGGGCGGGCGTGCACCACGCCACCATCGGCCGAATCGAGGCCGGCCGGATGGTGCCGAGCATCGTCCTGCTCCGGCGCATCATCGCGGTGGTGGGCTGCCGGTTGGCAGTGGTGGACGAGTTCGGCCGGGTGCTGAAACCGATGCGCGACTGGCAGGACACCCGCAACGGCGCGGAGCGCCGCTACCCATCGCACCTGGACACCATCCTCGACCCCGAGTTGGGGGAGTGGTGGGCGGACATCTACGGGCTGGCCCGCCCGCCGGAGACGTTCTACCGCAATCGGGAGGTCCGGGACGCGATGCGTCGGCGCAGCCAGTGGGAGGTGCGGGTGGCCCAGAACCGGCACCTGTCCCCGCCGCCCTGGCCGCCGCGCGGAGTGCTCTGACCTCGGCACGAGAGAGGCCCGCCGACCCGGTACGGGTCGACGGGCCTCGCCGGAACGCGCGACGTCAGTCGTCGTTGATGATCGTGCCGACCGCGAGCGGATCAGCCAGCCGGAGACCGGGTACGCCGGCAACCAGCAACGTCACCTTCTCGTCCGACTCCCGTTTGCGGTCACCGCGCACTGTCACCGGGAAGGTGACCGACGTCTGCCCGGCGGCGAGCGCCTTGCAGCCCGCGTACGGGTCGAAGTCCGAGCCGGCCTGCGCGGTGACGCCGACGGTGGCCGCGCAGAGCAGCACCGGCTGCGACAACGGCCGCGACACGGTGGCGGTGAAGGTGAGCTGCCGGGTGCCCTGGTCGCCCTCGACCACCGTCGCGTCGGCCACCGTCAACGACGCACGGGAGTGGAACCGGGCCACCTGCGGGTCGTGGTCACTGGAACCCCGTGACCCGTCGCCGGTGAACTCCGCCGGCCAGTCGGCGTTGATGTGCGCCGCCCGCACCTGCACCAGGTCGCCGTAGAACGCGTCGTTCACGAACAGGTGGTCCAGTGTCTGCGCCTGTCCCTCGAAACTGTACGAGTAGGCCGACGCCGGCACGTCCGCGACGAGGTTGTCCCACAGATTGTGCAGGCCCGCCTCGTACAGCGGGGCGAGCTGGTCCGACGGCGTGGGCTGGTCACCCGTCGCGATCGGATCGTCCGGGCGGGGGAAGACGTTCAGGTCCCCGCCGTAGACCACCCGGGCGGACCCGTCGGCCGCCTCGATCGCGGTGACGATCGCCGCACCGTAGCGCGCCTGCTCCCGCCGCTGCCCGACCCGGCTGTCCGGCCCCGACGAGTAGTGGTTGCTGAGCGCGTACAGGGTGAACCGCTCGGCGGAACCCGGCGCGGCGGCAACGCTGAACTTGCCCAACTGCGGGGCACGGGTGAAGACGTTGGTCCCGTCCCGGCCGGTCGAGGTGTCCACATCCGACGGCAGCACCGCGTTGAGGGCCTTCGGGTTCTGCACGTCGGCGTTGGCCGGCAGGCCCGGAGCCCGGTACTGAACGGTCGGTGCCGAGCCCAGCAGCGGGTCGTTCGCCGTCGCGGCGGCCAACGACAGCCGGTCCGTGCGGTACAGGAACGCGGCGGTGATACCCCGGGCGTCCGCGCCGGTGCGGTCATAGGCGGCGGCGTACGCGGGCCCACCGGCCGCCGCCACCGTGAGCGCCAACTCCTGGATGGTGTCCGGAGCGCCGTCGGCGTTGTTGGTGTCGCCGCAGCTCAACGCGGCCCCGGAGACCGTGCAGATGTCCTGGTCCTCGGCCTCCTGCACCAGGATCAGGTCCGGCGCGTGCAGATCCTTGACGATCTGGTCGGCGAGCGCCGCCAACTGCTCGCGGTACTCCGCCTCGCTGCCCGGGACGTAGTCGAACGGCGGGGTGACACCCGGGCAGCCGGCGTTACCGGTGAAGTCGCAGCCGTCGAACGGGTCGTCCCGGTAGTCGTACAGGTTCTCCACGTTGTAGGTGGCCACTGCCACCTCCTGGGACCGGTCGGCCGGCTTGGGCGGGTTGTTCTTCGACGGGTCGGCCCCGGCGGCGAACTCCGCCCGCTCGACCTGGACGCCGTACTTCTCGAACGAGTAGTAGACCCCGCCCACCGCGTCCGCCCGCAGCGTGTCGAAGGTGTGCGCCGGCGGGAGCAGCGCGGCGCTGTCCCCGGCGGTGGCCTTCACACCCATGCTGCCGAGCAGCGTCCGCTGGCCGTTACCGTCGTCGAAGCGGCGGGCCGGGTCGTTGTCCAGCGGGTGCGAGTCGCGGAAGACCCGCCGGGAGTACGGGTCGGCGCGGTCCAACAGCGGGTCGTCACGGTCGACCACCCACAGCTCCGCGTCGGCGGTGGAGGAGAAGACGTCCCGGCCGCTCACCGCGCCGCTGCCCGCGCGGATCCGCATCCGGGAGCCCTCGTGCCGCTCCCAGAAGCGCTGCGCGTCGGTCAGCACGGCCGGCGGGACCGCGTCGGTCACCGCGACAGCGGTGTCCACGGCCAGGCCACCGCCGATCCGGCGGACCAGCGACGCGCCGGAGAGCTGGGTGAAGTTGTAGTACTCCGACACCCGGGCCCGCAGCACGACCTCGTCGCCGACCGTCGGCACGTAACCGCCGATCAGCGAGGTGAACGCGCCCATGAACACGAAGATCCCGTCGGAGCTGGTCGGGTCGCCGTCGGTGTCACCAACGCGGCTCTGCAGGAAGAACCCGTGCTGATCCGCCCCGGCCGAGGTGCGGGCCACTGTCAACTGGGTGATCACGCCGCGGACGTCGTACATCGTGCTGCTCGTGCCGTTGCCGCTCGCCGGCGCGAGCGGTGACCGGTCGGCGGGCCCGGACTCGGCGTCGGTGGTCGGACCCTGCACCTCGCCGACGGTCAGCTCCCGGGTCACCTGCACGGCCAGCGCGCAGCTGGCGGTGCCACCGCCCGCGTCGGTCGCGGTGAGGGTGACGGTGTACGCCCCGGCGGCGAGATCGGCGCTCACCCCGACAGTGGCGCGGGCGGTGCCGCCCACCCCGTCGGCCGGGGTGAACGCGGTACGGGTGATCGAACCGACGGTCGGCGTCGGGCTGACCGCCGTCACCGCCAGGTCGACGATCGTGTCGTCCGGGTCGGTGCCGGTCACCTCCCGGCTCGCCGCCGTGCCAGCGGCGGTGACAAGGGCGCCGCCGCAGGTCAGCGTGGCCGGTACGTCGACCGGGCCGCCGCCGTCCACGGTGTGCGCGCCCAGCCCGTCGAACGTGTCGACGGGGAAGCCGGCCCACTGGGTGGCAGGGTCGAACGCGTCCGACGGGTCGGTGTCACCGGCGGTCACGTCCGGCATCCGGCGCAGGGTGTTGTCAGCGGTGCTGGTGACGCCGGCACCCCACTCGGTGCCCGGGTCCACGCCGACCTGCCCGACCGAGTCGAGCACCGTGCTGCCCCGGCGCAGCACGATCGCGTCGTCGCCGTTGAAGAGGCTCGCCCCGGTGGTCTGATCGGCCTGGGCGAGGATGGCGGCCCCGGCCGAGGCGCTGGCGAACACGAACGCGTCGCCGGCCGCCACGCTGCCGGTCAGGGCGATGGTGGTCGCCGTGGTGGAGCCGTTGAAGTAGAGCTGCAACTGGTAGCCGCCGGCGGTCAGGTCGATGGCGGAACCGGTGCCGTTGAACAGCTCGATCGCCTTGTTGTTCGACGAACCCTCGACGTACTCCGAGATGAACAGGTCGGTGGGCGCGGCGCTGGCCGCGGTGGGTGCGACGCCGAGCGCCGTGACAGTCACGGCGACGGTGGCGGTCGCGAGCGCGGCGATTGAGCGGCGCGGGCGCATAGGGCCTCCACGATGGGTGGACGGGGTCAACGCACGTTAAGGTGCGCGACTGTCCACCGTCCATCCCCTAATGGACAGTTTCGTGAATTCCTCACCGTGGCGGATCGAGGCGGTGCACCAGCTCAGCGACGTCGACGCTGTATTCGCACCAGTCCCGGTCCGGCCGGTAGCCCAGCTCCGCGTTGACCTTGAGCATCGCCTCGTTGGCCTGGGCGTTCCAGGTCTGCACCTCGATCAGCTCCGGCTCGGCGGAACGCAGCTCCAACAGCATCCTGGCCTTGATCGCCCGATCGATGCCGTAGCCCCGGTGATCCTGCGCGACGATCGTGTCGTACTGGTCGGCGCGGGTCGGGTGCTGCGCCGGCACCACCACCTCGGTCAGGCCGGCCACCTCGCCGCTCTGCTCGTGCCGGGCGAGCACGATGTACGGCTTCATGCCCCGCCGGTGCAGCGTGTCGAGGCTGTCGCGCAGCCGCTCCGGGTCGTACGAGCTGGGGCGCAACTCGCCGTCGTCGACGTCGCGCACCTCGGCCTTGGCCCGCGCGTACGCCTCGAGCAGGTCGTCCGGCGGCCCGCCCGGGAAGAACTCCACCTGGTAGCCCGCGCTGATGCCGGTGGCCATCTCGGCCAGCTCGGCCCAGTCCACCGCGGTCAGGTCGAGCACGCTGCGGGTCTCCACGTACTCCCGGGTGAAGCCGAGCGACTCGTAGAACCCGACGGCGGGCGTGTCGCCGACCACCTCGACCCCGATCGACTGGAAGCCCTCCTGGTAGACCCGGCGGGCGGCACGCAACACCAGGTCACGGCCGAGGCCGGTGCGCCGCACGGACGGGTGCACCAGCACCTCGAGAACACCGATGTCACCCAGAAGGAGGACGTGCACCTGGCCGAGCACCTTGCCCGTGTCGCCCGCAGCGGTCGGCTCGGCCTGGGCGATCCAGGAGATCCGCCGCTCGCCGGGCATCACCTCGGCGAGGTATTCCCGCAGCGAAGTCTCCCGCCAGGGCGGGTCCTGCGGCAGATCGGCCGCCAGGACCGCGTTCAGCGTGGCCAACAGCGACGCGATCTCGGCGGACGACGCGGTCCTGGGGTCCCACTCGCGCACCATCACCCGTCTAGCTTGCCGCTAACAGAGGCCTGGGGGAAGTGTCCAGTTCTCCAACGTATCGAGACGATCACTTCATGACCGACTGGCCCGTCCGTACCGGTTCGCGGTGTCGTAGACGTCCTGGGCGTAGCGCCGTACATCGTTGTAGGAGAGGATCGCGTTCCACCAGTCGCCCGGGATGCTGAGGTTCCGACCACCCTTGCAGAGGTAATTTCCCGCTGCCAGGGCGGCGTCGTCCAGATCGTGCGGGTCCTTGCGGCCGTCGTTGTCGGCGTCCGCGCCGATCTCCTGCCAGGTGGTCGGGATGAACTGCATCGGTCCGATGGCGCGGTCCAGGGTCCGGTCCTCGTCGAGCGCGCCGTCGTCGGTGTCGATGATCCGCATCCGACCCTCCTTCCCGTCCAACGGCAGCCCGATGATGGGGGGCAGCGCCTTGCCGTCCTGCCCCAACCGCGCGCCGTTGGCCGAGCCGTGCCCCGATTCGACCTGACCGATCGCGGCCAGCGTGGTCCAGCTCAGTGCACAACTGCGGTTGGTCTGGGCGAGGACCAGTTCGGCGTAGCCGTACGCCTGCATGGCGACCGGGGGGACGCCGACCTTGGCGCCGACCTGCTGCGCCCAGCCGGCCAGGGCGTCCGACGGGCGGCCGCCGGTCACCGTGCCGGTCGGCAGCCCGGTGCCGGGCAAACCGCCGCTGGGCAGTGGGATGGTGGGCAACGGGCCGGTGGGCAGTGGCCCGGTGGGCAACGGGCCGGTGGGCAGGCCGGACGGTGCCGCCGTCGGTGCGACAGCGCCCGGCGCGGCCGAGGCGTCCACAGCCACCGGACGCGGTGCGCGGATCGTGGCCGGTACGAGCAGCGCACCCGCCGCGGCGGTCGCCGCCACCAGCGCCAGCAGGAAGACGCCGGGCAGGGTCAGCCGACCACTGGGCCGGCCGGCCCAGGCCCGGGTGGCCCGCGCGGCGGCTGCTGCCGCCTGGCGCGGCGGCACACGTACCGCGTGCGCGAACTGCACCCGTCGCCGACGGGCCGGGCCGGACGCCGGCACCGCCGGCAGCTCATCCACAGTGGTCTTCGCCAGATCCGTCGCACCGGCGGTGGCTCCGGTCTTCGCGTCGTCGGCCTTGGGCGTCTCGGCCTTCGCGGTCTCGGTCTTCGCGTCGTCCGGCTTGACCGTCTCGGTCTTCGCGTTGTCGGCCTTGGGCGTCTCAGCCTTCGCGGTCTCGGCCTTTGCTTCCTCGGCCTTGACCGTTTCGATCTTTGCGTCGTCTGCCTTGACCGTCCCGGTCTTTGCGCCAGCGGGTTTGGGCGTCGCCGCCTTGGCCGCCTCGGTCCTGGGGGCCTCGGTGTTGACCTCGGGCGCCGTCGGCGAGGCGGGCACAGTGGCCGGTGGCGTGGCCGTCGCGCCCTTCGAACGTCCGCTCAGCCAGGGACGGCGCGGGCGGGGCACCGCGCGCACCGGATCGGGCGCGGCCCCCGAACCTTCGAGTGGCCCCTCCAGCGGCGCGGCCGGTCGTAACGGTTGCACACGCGTGTCGTCCTCGCCGTCCACCACCTGTTGAGTATCACCCATACTCCGCCAACCGCCAGATCCACGTACGCTGGGTGGCATGCCCCGGTACGAGTTCCGCTGCCGCGCCTGCGGCGACACCTTCGAGGTCAACCGTCCGATGGTGGCTGCCGGTGAGCCGGCCAACTGCCCACAGGGACACGCCGACACGGTCAAGCTTCTTTCCGCGGTCGCGGTCACCGGCCGGGGCGGTGCCGTCGGTGGTGCCCGGACCCCCGCCGCCGGTGGCTGCTGCGGCGGTGCCTGCGGCTGCTGATCGGGCCAATTCGCCGCCGCCTGATGGTCCGGCCTTGCCGGGATCGGGTCCGAGTGGCACGTTGAGGCGGCATCTGCCCGGCCGTTCTCACGATGCG
Organism: Micromonospora sp. M51; assembly: GCF_018070305.1. NCBI lineage: Bacteria > Bacillati > Actinomycetota > Actinomycetes > Micromonosporales > Micromonosporaceae > Micromonospora > Micromonospora sp. M51. The sequence continues at coordinate 12,588 of NZ_JAGPXZ010000083.1, forward strand.
TGATCGCTCGAACTCAGGCAGCATGAACCCGACGTCACGGGCGGAGGTTCCTCGCATGTCGCCACGGATCCAGCTCCCGAGCGGTTGGGTGACCTTCGTGTTCACCGATATCGAGGGCTCGACCCGGCTGGCCCAGCTGCTGGGTCCGGACTACCGCCCGGTGCTCGCCGAGCATCGACGGTTGCTGCGCCGCACGCTGGCCAGCACTGGTGGCGCGGAGCTGCTGACCGAGGGCGATTCGTTCTTCCTGGCCTTCGAGGACGCCACCGCGGCGATGACCGCGTGCCTGACCGCCCAGCGGGCACTGGCCAGCCACGACTGGCCCACCGCCGAAGCCGCGCCACGGGTGCGGATGGGCCTGCACACCGGCTACGCCGAGCCGCGCGACGGCGAGTACGCCAGCCCCGAGGTGCACCGGGCCGCCCGGGTGGCCGCCGCCGCGCACGGCGGACAGGTGCTCTGCACGGCGT